>NZ_BAAAJE010000001.1:0-218486 GCF_039526625.1 Nocardioides aquiterrae | reverse complement strand
GGCTGCCAGCAGCCGAACCCCTCACGCCGACCAGAGGACCGAGTCGGCGGCGATCGTGGCGGGCGTGTAGACGTCCTGGAGGTCCGGGCGGCGGCCCATCAGCTCGGTGATGCCGACGGTCGGCCCCCGTCGCGGCTCGGCCGGCTCCCGGCGCGCCGGCGGTGGCGGAGGGCACGCACGCGGCCGGCGTACCCGCGCCGGCCGTTCCTGCAGAGTCGTCATGTCGTCTCCCCGTCTCGGGCCTGTCGTACCGGCCCGGTACCCACCGGCACCGTTCCCGTGCAGTACCCGCCGACAATCCCGATCCCGCGCGCGGTCCAGACCGGTCAGTCGCCGAGCTCGGCCCGCCGCCGGACGACGTAGGCCTCGAGCTCCTCGCGGATCGCGTCGTCGAGCGGCGGCTGCTCGTACTCCTCGAGCCGCTTCTGCCAGATCTCGCCGGCGCGGACCGCGGTGTCCTTGGCGCCGCCGCGCATCCAGCGCTCGTAGTTCTCCGAGGACGAGAGGAAGGGCCGGTAGAAGCAGGTGCGGAACCGCTCCATCGTGTGCATCGCGCCGAGGAAGTGGCCGCCGTGGCCGACCTCCTGGTGCGCGTCGAAGGCGAGCGACGCCTCGTCGATCTCCAGCGGCGTGAACTCGTGCTCGAGCATCTGGACCAGCTCGCAGTCGATGACGAACTTCTCGTAGCCCGACACCAGGCCGCCCTCGAGCCAGCCGGCGGAGTGCATCACCCAGTTGGCGCCGGCGAGGAAGGTGGGCAGCAGCGTCATCATCGCCTCGTAGCCCGCCTGGGCGTCGGGCACCTGGGACGACGTCAGCCCGCCGCCGGTGCGGAACGGCAGGCCGAACCGCCGCGCGATCTGGCCGGTGCAGAGCAGCCCGATGCCGGACTCCGGCGTACCGAACGTCGGGGAGCCGGACTGCATGTCGATGTTGGAGAGGAACGATCCGAACACCACCGGGCAGCCGGGGCGGATCAGCTGCGACAGCGCGATGCCGGACAGCGCCTCGGCCATCTGCTGGACCAGCGCGGCCGGGATCGTCACCGGTGACATCGCGCCCATCAGGATGAACGGCGTCAGCACGACGGGCTGGTTCGCGGCCGAGTACTCGAACTGTGCCTCGAGCATCCGGTCGTCCCAGCGCAGCGGGCTGTTGCAGTTGATCAGCGAGATCGTCGCGGGCGTCTGCTCGATCGTCTCGCGGGAGCCGAACAGGATCTCGGTCATCGCGATCGTGTCGCGGGCGTTGACGCCGGACACCACGTTGCCCATGTAGACCTTGTCGGTCAGCGTCTGCAGCGCGTACGTCATGTCCAGGTGGCGGCTGTCGAGCGGGGTGTCGTTCGGCTCGGTGATCACGCCGCCGGCGGAGTCGAGGACGCCGAAGGACTGCGCCAGCTTGGCGAAGTTGCGGAAGTCCTCCATGGTGCCGTCGCGGCGAACGTCGCCCTCCCGCACGAACGGCGGCCCGTACACCGCGCCGAACGCCATCGCGTCGCCGCCGATGTGCACCGAGTGCTCGGGGTTGCGGGCCTGGAGGTCGAACTCCTTCGGCGCCTTCGCCACCTGCTCCAGCACGAAGTCGGGGTCGAGGAAGACCGTGTTGTCCTCCACCTTCTGGCCGGCCGCGGCGAACAGGTCACGAGCGCGGGCGTCCATGAACTCGACGCCGATCTCGCTGACCAGCCGGCGCCACCCGGCGTCCAGCGTGGCCATCGCGTCCTCGGACAGCACCTCGTAACGCGGCATCCGGTTGCGGAACATCGCTCCTCCTGCCTAACCTCATGATGTGGGACCACAGTTCCACAACATGGAACAGGACGGAAGCACATGCCCGAGGCGAGCACCGGAACCCAGGCCGTGGACCGCGCGGCCGCGCTGGTCTCGACGGTCGTGCACGCCGACGCGCCGCTGACCTTCGCCGACCTCCAGGAGGCGAGCGGGCTCGCGAAGTCGACGACGTCGCGGATGCTCGCCGCCCTCGAGCGCGGCGGTCTGCTCGAACGCGACGCCGGCGGGTCCTACGTCGCGGGCAGCCTGTTCTGGCTCTACGCCGCCCGGCACGACCCCTGGGAGGAGCTGGTCCGGCTGGCCCGCCCGGCGATGGAGCGGATCGGCGAGGAGACCTCCGAGACCGTCCACCTGTCGGTGACCCGCGGCGACCGGGTCGTCCAGGTCGCCCAGGTCGACAGCCGCTACCTGCTCGGGACCCGGGACTGGACCGAGGTCGACGTGCCGCCGCACACCTCGGCGCTCGGCAAGGTCTTCTACGCCTGGGACGCGCTGCCGATCCCGCCCGGGCCGCTGGCCGCGCTGACCGAGAACACCATCACCGACCCCGACGCCCTGGCCCGCGACGGACGCCGGACCCGCAGCCGCGGGTGGGCGGTCACCGACGGGGAGCTCGAGATCGGGCTGACCGGCATCGCCGTCCCCGTCCACGGGCCGCGCGGCGACGTCGTCGCCGCCCTGGGCGTCTCGGGCCCCACGACTCGCCTCGAGGACCGCCTCGACGAGCTCGGCACCAACCTGTCGTCCCACGCCACGCAGCTGTCCACGCTGCTGCGCGGCCGAGCACCCAAGGAGGGTGTGGCATGAGTACTCCAGAGGAGATTCTCCAGGGCCTGTACGACGAGACCCTGGTCGGCAACGCCCCGCGCGTGCTCGAGCTGACCGAGGAGGGGCTGTCGCTCTCGATGGAGCCGCAGACGCTGCTCTTCGACGCGCTCATCCCGTCGCTGGAGGAGGTCGGTGCCCGCTTCGAGCGCGGCGACTTCTTCGTCCCGGAGATGCTCATCGCCGGCCGCGCGATGGCCGGTGCGATGGAGCGGCTGCGGCCGCTGCTCGCCGAGACCGGCGTCGAGACCGTCGGCAAGTTCCTCATGGGCACCGTCAAGGGCGACGTCCACGACATCGGCAAGAACCTGGTCAACATCATGCTCGAGGGCGCGGGCTTCGAGGTCATCGACCTCGGCGTCCAGGTCGCGCCGGAGAAGTTCGTGGCCGCGATCGAGGAGCACCAGCCCGACATCGTCGGCTTCTCGGCGTTCCTCACCACGACGATGCCGATGTTCAAGGCGAACATCAACGCGCTCGAGAAGGCCGGCATCCGCGACAGCGTGGTCGTGATGGTCGGTGGCGCACCGGTCACCCAGGAGTACGCCGACGCGGTCGGGGCCGACGGGTACGCCGCCGACGCCTCCGCCACCGTCAAGAAGGCCAAGGCGCTGCTCGAGGCGCGCCGCGCGAAGGTGCCGGCATGACCACCCCACGAAACTGCGAGCTTCCCCCGCTTCGCTCCTCCAGCCCGCACTTTCGAGGGGACCCCGGATGAGCGAGCCGCTGCACACCGTGCTCCGGTCGGCGAGCAGGGAGGTCGTGCTCGGCCACGACCAGCGGTTCTGCCTGATCGGCGAGCGGATCAACCCCACCGGACGCCGGACCTTCCAGGAGCAGCTGCGCGCCGGCGACCTGTCCGCGATCGAGAGGGACGTCCAGGCACAGGTCGAGGGCGGCGCCGACGTCCTCGACGTGAACATGGGCGTCCCGCTCACCGACGAGCCCGAGCTGCTGGCGAAGGCGATCCAGCTGGTGCAGTCGCTGACCGACCTGCCGATCTGCATCGACTCCTCGGTCGTCGAGGCGCTCGAGGCCGGGCTCTCGGTCTACCAGGGCCGGGCGCTGGTCAACTCGGTCACCGCCGAGGACGACCGGCTGGCCGCGATCCTGCCGCTGGTCAAGAGGTACGACGCCGCGATCATCGCGCTGCCCAACGACCACGACGAGATCCCGATGGAGGCCGACAAGCGCCTCGACCTCACCGCGAAGATCATCCGGGTCGCGACCGAGGAGTACGGCATCGCGAAGGCCGACATCGTCATCGACCCGCTGGCGATGCCGATCGGGGCGGACACCACCACCTCGCTGGTCACCTTCGAGACCATGCGCCGGATCCGCGACGAGCACGGCGTGAACATGACCTGCGGCGCCTCGAACACGTCGTTCGGCATGCCCGACCGGCACACCCTCGGCGCCGCCTGGCTGCCGATGGCGATGACCGCCGGGCTCACCAGCGCGATCATGGACACCCGCACCCCGCAGATCGTCGATGCGGTCAAGGCCGCCGACGTGTTCCTGAACCACGACGACTGGGGCATGGCGTGGATCGCGGCCCACCGGGCGAAGGCGGCCGCGACCGCGTGAGCACCGCGTGACGGACGAGCTGCCCGACGTCGACCTGGACGCGTTCCGGCGCGAGGGCCTGCTGCCCACGCCCGGCGCCGAGCCGGCGCAGCACGACGGGACCGGCCGGGTCGGGCTGTCGTTCACGGTCCTCGACACCGACCCGGAGCGCACCGCGCACCGCCAGGTGCGCGTGCCCCCCGGCGTCACCGTCTTCGACGCCGCGTCGTGGAACGGCATCGCGATCGACTCCACCTGCGGCGGCCACGGCACCTGCCACAAGTGCAAGGTTCGTGTGGAGGGGTCGACGCCGATCACCCGCCACGACGTCAAGACGTTCACGCGCGAGCAGCTGGACGCCGGCTGGCGGCTGGCCTGCCTGGTCAACGCGACGCGCGACCTGACGGTCGACGTACCTCCCCTGACCACGCGGCCCAAGGCCGCGACCGTCGGCGTCGGACGGCAGGTGATCCTGCGGCCGGCGATCCAGAAGCGGTACGTCGAGCTCGACGAGCCGACCCTCGCCGACCAGCGCACCGACCTGGCCCGGCTGCTCGAGGCGATCGACGACCTCGAGCCGACCGCCGACCTGCACGTGCTGCGCCGCCTGCCCAGCGTGCTCCGGCAGGCGGACTTCAAGGTGACCGCGGTGGTCGTCGACGAGGCCCTGGTCGACGTCGAGCCCGGGGACACCACGAAGCAGCAGTACGCCATCGCCTTCGACCTCGGCACCACCACCGTGGTCGCGACGCTCCTCGACGTCGGCACCGGCACGCCGGTCGCCGTCGCCTCGATGCTCAACCGGCAGCAGCCGTTCGGCGGCGACGTCATCACGCGGATCAGCGCGACGATGATGGACCCCGAGGCGCTCGGCCGGTTGCAGGCCGCGGCCTGCGACACCCTGGCGACGCTGGCCGCCCAGGTCTGCGACGAAGGTGGTGTCGACCCGGCCCACGTCTACGAGGTCGCGATCGCCGGGAACGCCACGATGACCGCGCTCGCGCTCGGGATCGACCCGGAGCCGCTGGGGGTCGCGCCGTTCATCATGTCGACGGCCCAGCCGCCGGACCTGCTCGCGGCCGACCTCGGGCTGGCGCTGCACCCGCGGGCGCGGGTCACGCTCTTCCCCGCCCTCGGTGCGTACGTCGGCGGCGACATCGTCGCCGGCATGCTGGCGACCGGCATGGACCGCGACAAGCGGACCCGGCTGTTCATCGACGTCGGCACCAACTGCGAGATCGTCGTCAGCGACGGGGACCGGATCCTCTCGACGGCGGCGCCGGCGGGTCCGGCGTTCGAGGGCGGCGCGATCCGGTGCGGCATGCGGGCGGCCGACGGCGCGATCGAGGTAGTGAAGCTGGGCGAGGACGTCGAGCTCGGCGTGATCGGCGACGTCGAGCCGAAGGGGCTGTGCGGCTCGGGCCTGGTCGACGCGGTCGCCGAGCTGGTCAAGGTGGGCCTGCTCGACGCGTCGGGGCGGTACGTCGCCGACGAGGTCGCCAAGGAGGTCGCCCCGTCGCTCGCCGACCGGCTCACGATGCTCTCCAACTCCAAGGGGGCACAGGAGCGCGTGTTCGTCCTGCACCGCCCGACGCCGGACGCCGAGCCCGGGGACTGCGTGGTGCTGTCGCAGCGCGACGTGCGCGAGCTGCAGTTCGCCAAGGCCGCGATCTCGACCGGCTGGACGCTCCTGCTGGAGGAGCTCGGCCTCGAGCACCGCGACGTGCAGCAGGTGCTGCTGGCCGGGTCGTTCGGGTCGTACCTCTCCGCCGCGTCCGCCGTCCGGATCGGGCTGGTGCCGAAGCTGCCGGTGCTGCGCATCGTCGCCGCCGGCAACGTCGCGGGCGAGGGCGCGAAGATGGCGCTGCTCTCGGTGCGCGAGCGCGCGGGCGCCCAGGCACTGCTGGAGGAGGTGACGTATGTCGAGCTCTCCGACCGCACCGACTTCAACGACCGCTTCGTCGACCAGCTCGGCTTCTGACCGCGTCGCCCTGATCGCCTGCGGCGCGATCGCCCAGCCCTGCAAGGAGATCGTGGACCGCCGCGGCTGGCCGGTCGACGTGCACCCGCTGCCGCCGCTCCTGCACAACCAGCCCCAGCGGATCGCCGCCGAGGTTCGCGCGCTGGCGGCCTCGCTGGCGCCGTCGTACTCGTCGGTCGTCGTGGGGTACGCCGACTGCGGGACGTACGGCGCCCTCGACTCGGTCTGCGTGGAGCTCGGCCTCGAGCGGCTGCCCGGGCTGCACTGCTACGACCTGTACGCCGGAGCGTCGCGGATCGAGACGTTCTTCGACGAGCAGCCCGGCACGTACCTGCTCACCGACTTCCTGGTCCGGTCGTTCGCGCGGACCGTCGAGCAGGAGCTCGGCCTGGACCGCTGGCCGGAGCTGCGCGACGCGTACTTCGGCCATTACACGCGGGTGGTGTGGCTGGCCCAGACGCCCGACGACGAGCTGCGCCGGCTGGCCGCGGAGGCCGCCGCCCGGATCGGGCTGCCGCTGACCGTGGTCGAGACGGGAACCGCTCGTCTGGAGGACGCGCTGCGTCGTACCGTCGCCCGGTGACCGACACCCACCCGCTCGTCGTCCAGACCGTGCTCGACTGCCACGACCCCCGCGTGCTGGGCGACTTCTACCGCGACCTCGTGGGCTATCCGTACCGCTCCGGCGACGAGACGCCGACCGACGGCGAGGACTGGCTGGTGCTCAAGCCGGGCGACGGCGGCCACGGTCTGGCGTTCCAGAAGAACCCGGAGTACGTCCCGCCCGTGTGGACGCCCGGGCCGGACCGGCCCGGCGACCAGCAGATGATGGTCCACCTCGACATGTGTGTCTCCGACGTCGCCGGCCTGGAGGCCCAGCGGCAGCGCGTCCTCGACCTCGGCGGCGCGGAGCTCTACGACCGCAGCGACGACGAGGAGGAGCCGCTGTACGTGTTCGCCGACCCGGCCGGCCACCCGTTCTGCATCTTCGTGCGGTGACTCCGACCCACTAGCCTCCTCCGCGTGGAGGGAGTGATCGCCGCCGAGGACCCGCGGGCCGCGGACGTCGTCGCGCTGCTCGACAGCCACCTCGAGCTGATGAACGCGCTCAGCCCGCCCGCGGAGGTGCACGCCCTCGACGTCGAGGCTCTGGTGCACCCCGCGATCACGTTCGTCGGCTACCGGGTCGAGGGCGAGCTGTTGGCGGTGGGGGCGCTCAAGGACCTCGGCGACGGGCACGGCGAGCTGAAGTCCATGCACACGGCGGCCGCCGCGCGCGGGCTCGGCATCGGCGGGGCGCTCGTGCTCCACCTCGTCGACCTGGCCCGACGGCGCGGTCTGACGCGGGTGAGCCTGGAGACCGGTACGCCGGAGGGGTTCGCCGCGGCGCGCGGGCTCTACGCCCGCCACGGGTTCACCGAGTGCGGGCCGTTCGGTGACTACGTCCTCAGCCCGTGGAGCACCTTCATGACGCTCCCGCTCGACTGACGGGCCCCAGCCGCCGCCGGTACCGGCGCCCTGGGCCGAGGACCTGCCGGTGCCGCCGTCGGTCCGGCCGCTGACCGAACGGTCCGAGTGACGGGTCGTGTGCCTGAGCACGCGCCATGGCGCGTTCTCAGGCACACGACCCTTCAACGCCGCAGCCGGCCGAGCAGGTCCTGGCGCCAGGCCTCGGTCTCGGCGATCTGGTTGAACGTGAAGACGTGCAGCCCCTCGACCAGCGCACCGGGCTCGCCGAGCGCCGGTGCGCACTTCTCGAGGAACCGCTCGCCGGTGAAGCCGCCGGGCGCGGCCAGCCGGGCGAAGGTGCCCTTGTGCTTGGCGAGGAAGCGGGTCGACTCGCCGACGCCGATCTTGGTCGCCATCGCGAGCAGCTTGGTGCGCTCGACCGGCCCCGGGATGCCCAGCAGCAGCGGCATGGTGACGCCGCGATTGCGCAGCCGGCGCACCCAGTCGCGGATCACGGCCGGGTCGAAGGTCAGGTTGCTGACGATGTGGGTGGCGTAGCGGCGCTTGTCCCACATCGACTGCACGGTCAGGTCGTCGTGGATCGTCGGGTGCGACTCCGGGTACCCGGTGATCCCGACCTGGGCGAACGGGTGGCCGAGCGCGGCGAGGTCCTCCAGCAGCGACAGCGCGTCGGGGTAGTCGCCGGCCGGGTCGGCGTCGCCGCCGGGCACGAAGACCCGGGTGATGCCCTTCCCGGTCAGCCGCGCGACGATCTCGGTCAGCTCGGCGCGGCCGGACACCATGCGCGCGGCGAGGTGCGGTACGACGGCGTACCCGTGGCCGGTCAGCCGCTCGGCCAGGTCGAGCGTCGCCTCCAGGCCCTTGCTCGGCGAGGCGGTCACCGTGACGGTGACGTCGCGCGGCACGTGGGCGAGCACCTTGTCCTCGGTGGTGGCGGTGGGCAGCACCTCGTACCGAGAGTGCTCCAGCAGCCGGACCATGGTCTGGGCGGTCGAGGCTTTGTTGCGCATGATGGAACTCGTTTCGTGATGCGCATCGACTGCCGCCGAGTCTAGACCCCCGGATCCCGGATCGTCACCCACGAGATGACGCCCCCGAGGGCGAGCAGCACCGCGCAGATCGTGGTCGCCTGCTGGTAGGCCGCGTCGAAGACCGCGGGGTCGGCGTAGTCGTCCCCCATCAGGCCGACCGCGATCGGCAGAGCGGCCACGGCGAGCAGCGAGCCGGCCCGGGCCACGGCGTTGTTGACGCCGCTGGCGATGCCCGCGTGCTCGTCGGGCGCGGCGGCCAGGACGGTGGCGGTCAGCGGCGCGACCATCAGCGCCAGGCCGAGCCCGAACACGGTCAGGCCGGGCAGCACGTCGGTCCAGTAGTTCACGTCCGCCCCGACCCGGACCAGCAGGAGGGTGCCCGCGGCCATCACGAGGGGACCGACCGTCATCGGGACGCGCGGCCCGATCCGGGTGGCCAGCTCCCCGCCCTTCGCGGCGAGGAGCAGCATGCAGACCGTGATCGGCAGCGTCGCGAGGCCGGCCTCGAGCGCGCCGTACCCGCTCACGGTCTGCAGCTGGAGCACGAGGAAGAACAGCACGGCGCCGAGCGCGGCGTACACGACGAGCGTCATGGCGTTCGCGGCGGTGAACGTGCGGTCCCGGAAGATGCCGAGCGGCAGCATCGGATGGTCGCTGCGCCGCTCGTCGGCGACGTAGCCGACGGCGGCGAGCGCCATCACGACCAGCGCCCAGGGCGCGAGCGGGCTGCCCCACTCGATCAGCGCGTAGGTGAGCCCGCCCAGCGCGAGCGCCACGAGCCCGGCGCCGAGGACGTCGAACCGGCGCGGCGCGTTCGGGTCCTGGGTCTCCGGTACGGCCCGCTGCGCCACCACCACGGTGACCACCGCGAGCGGCAGGTTGATCAGGAAGATCCAGCGCCAGCTGGCGTACTGCACGAGGCCACCGCCGACGAACGGACCGATCGCGGCCGCGATGCTGCCCAGGCCGGACCAGGCGCCGATCGCCTTCGCCCGGTCGGTGGGGACGAACGCGCCCTGGATCATCGCCAGGCTGCCCGGCGTCAGCAGCGCGGCGCCGATCCCCTGGAGGACGCGCGCGGCGATCAGCACCCCCGGGGTGGGGGCGATGCCGCACAGCAGGGAGGCGGCGGCGAACCAGACCGTGCCGACCACGAAGACCCGCCGCCGGCCGAACCGGTCGCCGAGCGAGCCGCCGAGCAGGATGAAGCTGGCCAGCGAGAGCAGGTAGCCGTTGGTCACCCACTGCAGTTCGGCGAGGGAAGCGTCGAGCTCCTCGCCGATGGTGTGCAGGGCGACGTTGACGACGGTGCCGTCGAGCATCGTCATGCCGGACCCGAGGACCGCGGCGAGGACGACCGCCCGGCCGGCCGCCGTACCGAGCCGGACGCCGGCAAATCCGGTGGAGTCGCTCACTCCGAAAGCCTAGGAGAGATCAGGGGAAACCCCGATGCCCTGGCCGATACCGATTCCTAGGATTCTGCGATGACTCGAGCGACGTACTCCGAGGCGCGGCTCGCCGACCACGTCGACCGGCTGGGGGCGGAGCACCCGCCCATCGACCTCGCGTCCGTCGACTTCACGGTCCGGCGGCCCGACGAGCTCAACCACCGCTACGGCCACGTCCTGGACTACATGGCGCGGGTCGAGCTCGAGGTCGACCGCAACGTCCTCGAGCTGACCACGCTGCTGCCGGACCCGCCGGCGATCGACCGGCGGTTCTACGCCGACGTGTGGCAGCCGCAGGAGATCCGGCACGGGCTGATCCTCGACGAGCTCCAGGTGCAGCTGGGCCGGCCGGCGGCGACACCCGACCTGACGACCGTCGGGGCGAAGCTGCGCGTCCTCGGCGCGCTCGCCCACCTCACGGCGTTCCAGGACGTCTGCCGGATGCTCTACTACCTGACCGGCATGGCCACCGAGCGCTCGGCGGTGCTCGCCTACAACCTGCTGCACGACGGCGTCGCGGCAATGGGCGAGACCGCGGTCGCGCAGACGGTGATCGCGCCGATCCGCCGCCAGGAACCCGGGCACTATGCCTTCTACATGCTGTCCGCGCGCGGCCTCTGGCAGCAGCTCGCCGGCTGGCAGCGCTGGACGGTGCGCCGGATGCGAGCCCTGTCGTTCGCACCGGTCGGCGCCAACGACGCCCGGCAGGCGGCCGACTTCGGTGCGGTGATGCGCAGCCTCCACGCCGGCGCCCCGGACGACTTCGCCGAGCAGATCTCCCGCGTCGAGCGCGACCTGCTCTGGGCGCACCGCAGCGGGCTGCGCGTGCCGCCGTACGTCGCCAAGGCGTTCCGCGAGGCGGTGGAGCTGGCGCACCTGCGCCGGCCGGCCTAGCTGCGCAGCACCCGCGCGGCGATCCAGGCGATGTCGTCGGCGGTGCGGGCCGGCGGCGCGGACGGCTGCATCACGTGGCTGAGCACCACCCGCACCACCATGTCGATGGCCGCGTCGAGGTGGTCGACGTCGAGCCGGATGTCGTACGGCGTGACCCGGTCGCGGACGACCAGCTTGGCCGCGGCCAGCAGCGACTCGGCGTGCGTGGTGAGCAGCGGCAGCAGCTCGGTGTCGGCGCCGTGGGTGGCCGAGACCACCGCGTGCAGCAGCAGGTTGTCCTGCGCGAGCTCGAGGACGTCGCCCGCGGCGGCGCGGATCGCGTCGACCAGGTCGGTCGGGTGCGCCTCGAACGCCGCGGTGACCACGCCGAGGAACCGGTCCAGCTCGTGCAGGATCATCGCCTCGGCCAGGCCCGGCTTGGTCCCGACCTCGTTGTAGACCGTCTGCCGGCTCACCCCGACCCGGTCCGCGATCGAGCCCATCGTCACCGCCGACCACCCGGACTCGGTGGTCATCGCGACCGCCGCCTCGACGATGCGCTCACGCATCGTCGGCAGCGGGCTCATGACCGCCAGTCTAGGAACGGGTCATCCCTCGAGCCGCAGCGCCTGCACCGGACACGACGCGACCGCGGCCGCGACCTCGCCGCGCCGCGCCTCGGGAGGCGTCGGGTCGAGCACCTCCAGGACGTCGTCGTCGTCGAGCTCGAAGAACTCGTGCGCCATCGACTGGCACATCCCGACGCCCTCGCACACGTCGCGGTCGACCTCGATGCGCATCACGCGACGGCCTCGGTCAGCGGGACGAAGTCGACCTTCTCCCGGACGCCGCAGTCGGGGCAGCACCAGGTGTCCGGCACGTCGGCCCACGCGGTGCCGGCCGCGAAGCCCTCGTGCTCGTCGCCCTCCTCGACCCGGTAGGTGTAGCCGCACCCGGGGCAGCGGGCGGCCATCACCTCGTCGGCGGGTACGGCGATCCCGTCGGTGGTCGAGCTCGTCGGGACCTCGCGCGCGGCGGGCGGCGGGTACTTCGCCAGGACCTTGTCCCGCTTGCGCGGGCTGATGTTCGCGCGCGACATGTCGCCGTCGAAGTGCGCCAGCACGCGGGGGTCCATCACCCGGCGCCAGACCGCGGGGACGATCGCGAGCACGATCATCCCGGCGTACCCGGTCGGCAGCACCGGGGACTCCTCGAAGTCGCGCAGCGACTGGTAGCGGCGGGTGGGGTTGGCGTGGTGGTCGCTGTGCCGCTGGAGGTGGTAGAGCAGCACGTTGGTCGCGATGTTGTTGGAGTTCCACGAGTGCGTCGGGTCGACCCGCTCGTAGCGCTGCCGCTCGCCGGCGCCGACCTTCTGGCGCAGCATCCCGTAGTGCTCCATGTAGTTGACGACCTCGAGGAGCGAGAAGCCGACGACCGCCTGGATCAGCAGGTACGGCAGGACCCCGACGCCGAGCCAGGCGACCAGCCCGCCCCAGAGCACCGCGGACATCAGCCAGGCGTTGAGCACGTCGTTGCCGAGCCGGAACGGGTGCTGCTGCTTGCGGGCGTAGCGGCGCTTCTCCAGGTTCCACGCCGACCGCAGCGACCCGAGCACCGTGCGGGGCCAGAACCGGTAGAAGCTCTCGCCCACCCGCGACGACGCCGGGTCCTCGGGCGTCGCCACGCGGACGTGGTGCCCGCGGTTGTGCTCGATGTAGAAGTGCCCGTAGAAGCTCTGCGCCAGCGCGATCTTCGACAGCCAGCGCTCGTTCTCCTCGCGCTTGTGGCCGAGCTCGTGCGCGGTGTTGATGCCGATCCCGCCGATGCAGCCGATCGAGACCGCGAGGCCGATCTTGTCGAGGGTGGTCAGGTCCGCTCCCCCGGCGATCAGCCACATCGCGCCGACGAAGCCGACGTACTGGATCGGCAGGAAGAGGTAGGTGATCCAGCGGTAGTACCGGTCCTCCTCGAGCGCCTCGATCACGTCGTCGGGCGGGTTCGAGCGGTCCAGCCCGGCGAGCAGGTCGATCGCCGGGACCACGCCCAGGATCACGATCGGTCCGATCCAGAACCACACCCCCCAGCCGGTCAGGGCCCAGGCGCCGTACCCGATGAAGGCCAGGGACGGCACCACCAGGCCGATCAGCCACAGGTAGCGCTTCCGGTCCTTCCAGGTCTCGGTCGAACCGGTCGGGACGGTGCTGTTCGCGATCTCGGACATGCCCAAGCCTCCGTGGGGTCGCTGGTTGACAGGACCATACGGAATGTCAAGCAGCTTGACAAGGGGGCAGTTTTTGTAAACCCGAGGCCCTCAGGGCCAGACGACCGCGGCGCGCTCGCGCCAGGTGCCCTCCAGCCCGGGCCGCTCGGTGCGGTTCCACAGCGAGAGGTAGAGGTCGACGGCGCTGCCGCCGAGGACCCAGTCGCCGTCCGACCGGGGTCCGGTACGCCGGGTCGTGACGGCCGGCTGCGGGCCCAGCTCGACCAGCCACCAGTCGGCGGCGTCGTCCGGCGCGACGACGAGCACCGAGTCCTCGTCGCACCGGAGCCGGGAGCGCGGGCGGGTCAGGAACCCACCGAGCAGCTCGTCGATCCCGTCCACCGCGAGGTCGGTGTCGATCCACGTCTCGGCCGGGTCCGGATGCCGGCCGAGCGCCGCCGACAGCGCGTCGGCGGCGTGCACGGTCGTCTCGTGGCACTGGCGGCGCGCCCAGAACTCCCGCGGGGCGGGCGCGTCGTTCAAGAACACGACCGCGTGGGCGTCCGCCGGCGCCCGGGTCAGCGTCGCCGCGAGCTCGACGGCGCCGTCGCGCAGCCACTCCAGCGGGTCCGGCTCGTCGCGACCCTCGGCCTCGAAGGCGTCCGGGTCGACGTCGCGCTCGCCGCGCACGAGCGCGGTCGCCCAGCGGTGCACCATGCCCTGGTGCGCGACCAGGTCGCGGACCGTCCAGTCCGGGCAGGTCGGCACCGGGGCGCGCAGCCCCGCGCGGTCGGCGTACCGGACGAAGGCCACCATCGCGGACCGCAGGCCCTCGAGGTGGCGCGCCAGGGGAAGCTCGGTGGGCACGCCACGAGCGTGGCACCTCGCGCGGCGCGCGGCATCCGGATTACCGCGGTGGTAGGAGTGGGGCGTGACCACCGAGCCCGCCACCGTTCGCCTCGCCGTGCTCATCGACGCCGACAACGTCTCCTCCTCCCACGCCGCGGCGCTGCTCGCGGAGCTGGCCCGGTACGGCGCGCCGACGGTCAAGCGCGCGTACGGCGACTGGACCACCTCGCAGCTGGGCGGCTGGAAGGGCGAGCTCGCCCGGCACGCGATCCAGCCGATCCAGCAGTTCGCCAACACCGTCGGCAAGAACTCCACGGACTCCGCGCTCATCATCGACGCGATGGACCTGCTCTACTCCGGCAACCTCGACGCGTTCGCGATCGTGTCCAGCGACAGCGACTTCACCCGGCTCGCGACCCGGCTGCGCGAGTCCGGGAAGACCGTCTACGGCCTGGGCCAGCGCAAGACGCCGGCGTCGCTGCAGGCCGCGTGCGACAAGTTCATCTTCCTCGAGGTGCTGCGGGAGGACGACGAGGGCGGCGCCGGCGAGGACGCGGAGGCGGAGGGCGACTCGCTGCCCGACCTGCGCACGATCATGGAGGGCGCGGTGCGCAGCACCGCCCAGGACGACGGCTGGGCGCCGCTCGGTTCGGTGGGCACCTACCTGGGCAAGACGCACGCCGCGTTCGACCCGCGCCACTACGGCTTCCCGCGGCTCAGCGCGCTCGCCGGCGCCCAGAGCTATCTGGACCTCGACCACCCCGAGGGCGGCCAGCCGCGGGTCCGGCTGCGCTCGCAGCGGCCGCCGCGCAAACGCGCTCCCGCGAAGAAGGCCGCGAAGAAGAAGGCCTCGGCGGCCGAGTAGGGCGCGGGACGTCTAGGGTCGGGGGATGAGCTCGACCCCGCAGCCCTTCGGCATCGACTTCGGCGGCACCGGGATCAAGGGGGCTCCCGTCGACCTCGACGCGGGCGACTTCGCGGCGGAGCGGGTCCGGATCCGCACGCCGGAGCGGTCCACGCCCGAGAACGTGCGCGACGTGTTCGTCGAGCTCCTCGCGCGGTTCCCCGACTGCACCGGCGCGGTCGGCGTCACGGTGCCCGGCGTGGTCCGGCACGGCACCGTGCACTCCGCCGCCAACATCGACAAGTCGTGGGTCGGCACCGACGCCGACCGGCTGCTCACCGAGGCGACCGGCCGCGAGGTGCACGTCGTGAACGACGCCGACGCGGCCGGCCTGGCCGAGGTGCGGTACGGCGCCGCGCGCGGGCGCTCCGGGCTCGTGATCGTGACGACCCTCGGCACCGGCATCGGCTCGGCGATGGTCTTCGACGGCGTCCTCGTCCCGAACGCCGAGCTCGGCCATCTCGAGGTGGACGGCCACGACGCGGAGTCGCGCGCGGCGAACAGCGCCCGCGAGCGCGAGGGGCTCTCGTGGGAGCACTGGGCCACGCGGCTGACCCGGTACTACCGGACCCTGGAGATGCTGTTCTCGCCCGAGCTGTTCGTGGTCGGCGGCGGGGTCAGCAAGGAGGCGGACCAGTTCCTGCCGCTGCTCGACCTCGACACCGAGATCGTCCCGGCGACCCTGCTCAACCGCGCGGGCGTGGTCGGCGCAGCGCTCTACGCCAGCGAGGGCGGCGGCTGAGCGGGGCTACCCCTCGGTCCCGCGGATCGCGGCGGCCACCGCCTTCGGGACGTCGGGGTGGAACACCGTGGGGATGATGAAGTTCGGGTTCAGCTCGTCGTCCTTGACCACCAGCGCGATCGCCTCGGCCGCGCGCAGCAGCATGTCGATGGTGACCTCGTGCGCACGGGCGTCCAGCAGGCCGCGGAAGACGCCGGGGAACGCGAGCACGTTGTTGATCTGGTTCGGGTAGTCCGACCGGCCGCTCGCGACGACCGCGGCGTACTTGTCGGCCTCGGCGGGGTCGACCTCCGGGTCGGGGTTGGCGAGGGCGAAGACGACCGGGTCGGGCGCCATCTCGCGGATCCACTCCGGGTCGAGCACGCCGGGGGCGCTGACGCCGATGAACACGTCGGCGTCGCGGAGCACGGTGTGCAGGTCGCCCCGCACCCGCCGCGGGTTGGTGACCGCGGCGAGCTGGCGGTGCGCGGGGGAGAGCGACTCGTCGTCGGCCGACAGCGCGCCGTCCCGGTCGATCACCACCACGTCGGTGACGCCCGCGGCGATCAGCAGCGTGACGATCGCGGTGCCGGCCGCGCCGCCGCCGGACACCACGATGCGGACGGACTCCAGCGACTTCTTCACCACGCGCAGCGCGTTCGTGAGCGCCGCCAGCACGACGATCGCGGTGCCGTGCTGGTCGTCGTGGAAGACCGGGATGTCCAGCGACTCCCGGAGCCGCCGCTCGATCTCGAAGCACCGGGGAGCAGCGATGTCCTCGAGGTTGATGCCGCCGAAGCCCGGGGCGATCATCTCGACCGCGCGCACGATCTCGTCGGTGTCCTGGCTGGCCAGGCAGATCGGCCAGGCGTCGATGTCCGCGAACCTCTTGAACAGCGCGGCCTTGCCCTCCATCACCGGGAGCGCGGCGCCGGGGCCGATGTTGCCGAGCCCGAGGACGGCGGAGCCGTCGGTGACCACCGCCACCGAGTTGCCCTTGACCGTCAGCCGGCGGATGTCCTCGGGGTGGTCGGCCAGCGCCTGGCTGACCCGCCCGACGCCGGGCGTGTAGGCCATCGACAGGTCGTCGCGGGTGCGCAGCGGCACCTTCGAGGTGACCTCGATCTTGCCGCCGAGGTGCAGCAGGAAGGTCCGGTCGCTGACCCGGTGCACCTCGACGCCGTCGACCGCGTCGACCGCGGCCTCGAGCTCCTTGGCGTGCTCGGCGTCGCTGGCCGAGCAGGTGACGTCGACGACCAGCCGGTCGTGGCTGGAGTCGGCGACGTCGATCGCGGTGACGATGCCGCCCGCCTGCGCGATTGCCGTGGCCACCGCGCCGACGACGCCGTGGTCGGGCGCCGTGTAGAGGCGCATGGTGATCGAGTACGACGAGGTGGTGGCGGCCATTGCTGCACCTTCCCCCGCGGCCGCTGTTACCGGCAAGTCAGGTCGGTGTGACCTCCTCCGCACCCAGGTGGTCGAGCAGGTTCCGGGAGAACCGGTCGCCCATCTCGTCGATCACCTTGCGCATGGTGCCGCGGACCGCCCGGCCGGACGCCCGCGGGAGCGGCAGGTCGAGCGTGATCTCCAGCGCCGTGACCAGCCGGGTGCCCCCGTCGACCTCGTCGAGCTCGTACCACCCCTCGACCGCGGAGCGCTCGGTCGTGCCGGCGGGCGGGTCGTGCCGGAACTCGATGCGCCGCGGCTCGTCGTACGTCATCCGCTCGGTGAACGCCGGCGAGATGCCGACGCCGAGCACCGAGAGCCCGGTCATCTCCCAGCGCCAGTGGTCGCCGTCCTCGGTGATCCGGCGCACGAACGGCGTCAGGTCCGCGACCAGCGCCGGGTCGGTCAGGGCGGCCCAGATGTCGGCCCGCGGGGCGGCGACGACGGCCTCGGCGCGGGTGTCGGCGGAGAAGCGAGGCATGAACTCGCACTACCCGTGGGAGGCTGCGGCCATGCCCCAGGTGACGGCGGAGGCATGGGTCCCGCTTCCTCCCGACGCCGCGTTCGCGGTGTCGCAGACGACGGGCGAGGTGCGGCTGCGCTGGGACCCGTTCATCCGCAAGCAGCACCTGCTCGGCGCGCAGCGGCCCGCCGCGGGGGTCCGCACGTTCACCCGCGCCCGGGTCGGGCCGGCGATGGTCAGCCGCTACGTGTCCTACCGCCCGCCCACCTCGGTCGGGATGACGATGGAGAAGGGACCGTGGTTCTTCGCGACCTTCGGTGGCGGCTGGCGGTTCGTCCCCGAGACACGCGACGGCGTGGGGGGCACCCGCGCGACCTGGAAGTACACGTGGACGGCGAAGCCCGCCTGGCTGCGCCCGGTGGCCGACCCGATCGGCCGGTGGCTGCTGGGCCGGGAGATCCGAGCGCGGATCGCGGCGTACGCCGAGGCGTGCGCCGACCCGGAGATCGTCGGTGTTGCCCAGGACACGCCGCCGGAAGGTTTGGCCTGACCCCCGTTCGGGGGACCTCACTCACGTGTCCGCTGCAGAGATCATCCAGGTCGCCCTCCTGGCGTTCGTGCTCCTCGCGCCCGCGATGATGGTCGCGGTGCTCGTCTCCGGCCTGTCCCGCCGCGAGCCGTCAGTCGATCAGCCGGGCGCGGACCTGCGCGGGCTGCTGGTGGCCGACCGAGTTCTGGTGCCCGTCCAGCAGGACGACGACCGCGCGGTTGCCTAGGTCGAGGGTCACGCTGCCCTCACCGATCTCGAGCACCTCGCCGCGGATCAGGTAGTCCTCGCCGCCGATCCGGTCGAGCAGGGTCTCCGGCGCACACCGCTCGACGTCCTCCAGGGCGACCGCCCGCAGCCGCGGCCGCATCCGGCCGCCGGACCGCCACAGCAGCAGCGCGACCAGCAGCAGGATCGCGTCGGCGACCAGCGTCATCACCAGCGGGACGCTGCTGGTCACCGTGCCCTCGGCGCGGTACGCCGCCGGGTCGTCCTCGACCACGCGCACCGGGATCGTCTGGCTCGCGACCGCGTCGTCGTACGCCTCCTCGTCGACCTCGGCCGTCCAGGTCCGCTGGTCGGGGTCGACGTCCTCGGGGAAGGTGAACGAGAGCCAGTACTCGTCGCCGTTCAGGACCCGGTCGTCGACGACGGTGGCGGTCACGTCCGTCCCCGACGTGCGGACCTTCTGGTCCACGTACCAGCTGTGCAGGAGCGGCAGGTTGACGACCGCCGCCAGCAGCACGATGAGGAACAAGGCGTGGCGACGGGTCATGCCGAGGAGTATCGCCCGCTCAGCGCGCGAGCCGCACCGCGAGCAGGGTCGTGTCGTCGTCCGGCTCCGGCCCCTGGATCGCGAGCAGCCCGTCGAGCCAGTGGTCCAGGTCGGGCCCGGGGTGGGAGCTGCCGGCGAGCTCGGTCAGCGCGGTCATCCGCTCGGCCAGGTCGACGCCGCGCTGCTCGACCAGGCCGTCGGTGTAGACGAGCAGCGTGTCCCCCGGTTCGAGCACCAGCTCCGCCGCAGTCGACGTGCCCCATCCGACGCCGAGGAGCGGACGCGAGGTCACCCCGACTTCGGCGGCCCCGGCGCCGCGAGCGAGCAGCGGCTGCGGGTGGCCGGCGCTCGCGATCCGGACCCGGCCGGTCTCCGGCTCGAGCACGGCGACCACCGCGGTCGCGACGCGCTGGTCGAGGAGCCCGTCCATGAGCCGGTCGAGGCGGTCGAGGCACTCGTCGGGGCCGTGGCCCTCGTAGAGGTAGGCCCGCAGCGCGGTGCGCAGCTGGGTCATCGCCGACGCGGCCGAGACGCCGTGGCCGGCCACGTCGCCGACCGCCAGCGCGATCCGGCCGTCGCTGAGCTCGAAGGCGTCCCACCAGTCGCCGCCGAGCTGGTACGACGAGGCGGGCTGGTAGCGGGCCGCCACGTCGAGGCCCGTGAACCCGGGCGCCCGGTCGAGGACGACGCTGCGCTGCAGCGACTCGGCCATCGCGATCTGCTCGCGCGACCGCAGCAGCAGCAGGCCCTGCAGGTGCTTGCCGAGGGCGTCCGCGGCGTCGACCTGCCACGACGTCCAAGGGAGGCTGCGGCCGCGCACGACCTGCTGCCACTTCTCGAAGGACTTGCGCGGGCTGAGGCGGACCTCCGGGCCCTCGCTCGCGGCGATCTGCTTGTTGGTCGGGTCGCCGCCCCAGTCCACGACCCGCTCCTGCTCGGGGCGGACCCACACCAGCCACCGGTCCGGGGCCGATCCGATCCGCAGCACGCCGGCCGCCTCGGGGACGTGACCGAGCTCGGGCAGCAGGTCCGCGACGCTGTCGGTCTGCGTCACGTAGCTCAGCGGCGACTCCAGGGCGGCGGCGATGCTGCGCAGGGTCTCGTCGTCCGGGACGACGCCGCACGTCGTCAAGATGCCGTCGTAGCAGAGCGCCGCGCCCCGGGCGTCCATGAGGCGGAGCAGGTCGGGGTCGGCGACGATCGTCTCCAGCGGCGACAGGGCGTTGGCCGAGACCCGCGCCGTCACTCCGGCCATCGTCGCCTGCGTCTCGAGCGCCGACTCGCGCGCATCGGCGCGCTCCCGCTCGACGACCACCTGCGAGGCGACCTGCCCGAGGAACTCGGCGGCCGCCCGGGCGTCCTGGCTGGGCCGGTGCGGCCCGGAGTAGTGGTGGCAGGCGACCAGGCCCCAGAGCCGCTCGTCGACCACGATCGAGATCGACATCGAGGCGGTCACGCCCATGTTGGAGAGGTACTCCAGGTGGATCGGCGAGACGCTGCGCAGGGTCGCGAACGACAGGTCCAGCGGTGCGTCGGTCTCCGGGTCGAACACCGGGTGCAGCGGCACCGGCTCGTAGCCGACGTCCGCGATCAGCCGGGTCCAGTTCACCGTGTAGAGCCGCCGCGCCTGGGCCGGGATGTCGGTGGCGGGGTAGTGCAGGCCCAGGAACGGGTTGAGGTCGGGGCGGCGCTCCTCGGCGATCACCTCGCCGTTCCAGTCGGCGTCGAAGCGGTAGACCATCACCCGGTCGAACCCGGTGAGCGCCCGGACCTCGTGCGCCAGGTGGTCCGCCAGGTCGTGGACCGAGCCGGCGCCCGCCAGCCGGGCCATCGCGCCCCGCGCGGTGTGGTACGACAGCGCCGCCCGGCCCTCGGTGCCCACGGGCTCGAGCTCGACGACCAGCCGGGTGTCCGACCGGTGCACGCGGACGTCGACCTCGGTGCTGTCGTCCAGGTAGAGCACCAGCGGCGTGTCCGGCAGCCCGACGGCCTCGCGCTCCGCGACCGCCCGGGCCACGGTGCCGCCCGCCAGGTCGGACAGCGTCCGGCCGATCGCGTCCGCGGGCTCGACCCGGAGGAGGGAGGCGGAGTTCGCCGAAATCATCCGCACCCGGTGCTCACGGTCGACCGCCACCAGCACGCCGTGCGGCTGGATCGCGCCGGGGATGTGGATCGGCTCCCGGTCGCAGGTGGTGAGGTCGACCTCGCCGTACGACGGGGTGTGCTGTGACCCGGCCACGTCGGTCACGCGGGGGGCGCTGTCAGCGCTGCTCGCGGTACGGGAGCCTCGAGATGGTCAGCACCCGCGCCACGATCGATCCCGGCACCGCGACGACGTCGAGCTCGTGCCCGGCGTTCCGGGCGTTCTTCGCGGCGACCGCGAGGACGCCGACGGCGAGGCTCGGGAAGAAGTCGACCCCGCTCAGGTCGACGGTGAGGTCACGGCTGAATCCGTCGCTGTGCTTCTCCAGGTCCGCGCGAAAGGTCGGACCGGACAGCTCGTCCACCGATCCACTGACGGTCAGCACGGCGGCGGCGTCGTCATAGGCCGCCGCATAGGGAGTGTCATCCACCACAGCATCCTAGTCGGAGGACCGGAGCCGTTTCCTCACCCCCGGGTGAGGGTAGACGAGTAGTGACGAAGGAGGACCCCACGTGCACGATCTGCCGCTGAGGACCAGCCTCGTGGTCTCCGCGGAGGGATCTTCCGCACGAACGGCCCGAGCCGCGGTCCACGACCTGTGTGCGCACGCCCACGTCGGCAACGAGACGGCCGACGTGGCGGCCTTGCTGGTGTCCGAGCTGGTGACGAACGCCCACGAGCACGCCGGTGGCCCCGCGGTCGTCGACGTCGTCGTGGACGGTCGCGCCCTGCGGGTGGCGGTCGAGGACGAGGACCCCACCATCCCTGCGGCCCCCGCGGTCGACGTCGACGCCGAACGCGGCCGGGGGCTGGTACTGGTCGCGGCGCTCGCCTCGCGCTGGGGCACCGCGCTCACCGGGCACGGCAAGTCCGTGTGGTTCGAGCTCGACCGCGCCTAGGTCGGAACTGACCCCTTCCCGCGGGCGGCTCGCCGGCGTACCGTGCTGGCAACAAGTGGGGCGGGAAGAAGGGGCGGGCCCGCCGGGGGTGAGCAGGATGGCCGTGGATCTCGGCACGGTCGTCCTCGCGATCGGTTGTCTGCTGGTCGTGGGGATGGCCATCTGGTGCGTGGTGCGGGTCCGGTATTGGCGCGACCTGGCCGAGCGGTCGGCGTACGGCGGCCGCTGCACGGCCGCCGACCTGGAGCCCGGTGACCTGGTCTTCGTGTGGGCCTACGTCCTCGAGCACGGCGAGTGGAAGCACGGCACCGTGGCGAAGGTCGAGCACGACCGGCTGGACACCGACGAGGTGCAGCTGGTGCGCATCCTCTTCACCGAGGGAGCGTCGTTCACGGTCAAGCCGTTCGCCCCCGCGTGGGTGCTCGCGGCGACGTGACAGACTTCTGCCCATGGCTGACCTCGTCGACGTCCGGACCGTCTCCGTCCAGCAGGAGCTGGGCGCCACGCTCGAGGACTGCGTGCGGAGCTTGGCGACGCTGCTGGACGAGGCCGGGCGGCTGTCGGGCGTCGACGCCTTCGTCGCGGACGTGCTCGCCCGCGAGGCCAAGGGCTCGACCGCCCTCCCGGGCGGGGTGGCCCTGCCGCACGCCCGGAGCGCCGCCGTCCTCGAGCCGACGGTCGCCGTCGCGACGCTCCCGGCCCCGGTCGACGCGCCCAACGGCCACGACTTCGACCTGGTCTTCCTGCTCGCCGTCCCCGAGGACCAGGCGAGCGACTACCTCAAGCTGCTCCGCACCGTCACGACGGCCGCGGTGAAGCCGGGCTTCCGCAGCGACTGCCGCGCCGCCGAGTCCCCGGCCCGGCTCTCGATCCTCGCGGCTGACGCGTTCGCGTAGGGCTAGCTGGCTTCGAGCGCGAGGTCGCGCTCGGCTGAGCGAAGGTGGTCGAGCGCCGCGCTGCGGGCTCCCTCGGCATCACCCTGCGCGATGGCGTTCAAGATC
Source organism: Nocardioides aquiterrae (assembly GCF_039526625.1). Lineage (NCBI taxonomy): Bacteria > Bacillati > Actinomycetota > Actinomycetes > Propionibacteriales > Nocardioidaceae > Nocardioides > Nocardioides aquiterrae. The sequence goes on along the minus strand of NZ_BAAAJE010000001.1, from coordinate 195,551 downwards.
CGCTGGTGGCCCTCGCAGGCCCGTTCGATCCGACCCGGGATCGCGATCACCTTCTCCGAGTAGACCGCGTGGTGCGGGCCGATCTGCTCGTACAGACGACGCATGAGGCGGTTGTTCGACGCTTGGATGATCCGGTTGTGGAACTGGAAGTCCAGGCTCACGAACTCCGCGCCCTCGATCGCCGCCGCCATCGAGCGCTTGAGGATGCCGCGCAGCTCGGTCAGGTCCGCCTTCGTCCGCCGCGCGGCGGCGGTCGCTGCCGCCTCCGGCTCGAGGGCGTAGCGCACTTCGAACAGCTCCAGCGCGGTGACGTCACCCGCGGTGAGCATGAGCATGCGCCCGGCGGCCTGAGGGGGTGGGTAGACGGCGAACGTTCCGACACCCTGGTTCTTCACGAGGATCCCGAGGGTCTCCAGCTTGCTGACGGCCTCGCGCATGGTGCCCCGACCGACGCCGAACTGCTCGGCCAGCTTCCGCTCGGCCGGCAGGCGGCCGCCGTCGCCGAAGTGCCCCTTCTGGATCAGCTCCTCGAGCTGAGCTGCCACGGCATCGGCCAGTTTCAGCTGCCTGACGGGCTCGATTCCGGTCTGCGCACTAAACACGCGAACTCCCCGAGATGTCCAAGGCGAACCGAGACGCCACTGACCCTGACTTCACGACGTTTCCTCGACAGATCCGGACCCGACGCCGAGCCCTCCGCGTCAGTATATCCACCCCTTCAGCGTCGCACCCGGGCGCTGGCGCCCTGGGCGAGGCGCCACACCTCTGCCGCGGTCGCCATGGAGACGTCCCCCGGAGTGGTCATCGCCAGGGCTCCGTGTGCGGCTCCGAGCTCCACGGCTACGTCGAGCGGCTCGGCGTTGAGAAGCCCGTAGACGAGTCCGGACGCGAAGCTGTCACCACCCCCGACCCGGTCGAGGATCTCCATGTCGTGCCAGCGACGGGAGGCCACCAGGCCGGTGTCCCGCGACCATGCGATCGCGGACCAGTCGTTGCGGCTCGCGGACGACACCCCCCGCAGGGTCGTGGCGATGACGCGGAGGTTGGGGAAGGTGTCGACCACCTCCTGGATCATCGCGAGGAACGCACGGTGGTCGAGGTGCGTGAAGTCCCGGTCCACTCCCGACACCTCGAAGCCGAGCGCCTCGATGAAGTCCTCCTCGTTGCCGATCATGACGTCCACCAACGGGGCCAGCGTCCGGTTCACCTCCTGCGCGGTCGTCCTGCCCCCGGCCTCCCTCCACAGGCTGGGCCGGAAGTTGAGGTCGTAGGAGATGGTGGTGCCGTGGCGCCGGGCCGCGCGCATGGCAGCCTCGGCGACGCCAGGGGTCGTGGCCGACAGGCCGGCGAAGATGCCCCCCGTGTGAAGCCATCGCACGCCGAGCGTCCCGAAGACGTGGTCCCAGTCGATGTCCCCCGCCGACAGCTGGCTCACGGCCGTGTGGCCGCGGTCGGAGACGCCCAGGGCGCCTCGCACCCCGAACCCGCGCTCGGTGAAGTTCAGCCCGTTGCGCACGCGCCGGCCGACGTCGTCGTACTCGCGCCAGCGCACCAGCGCCGTATCGACACCGCCCTGGGCGATCAGCTCCTCGATGAGATGCCCGACCTCGTTGTCCGCGAGCGCGGTCACCACCGCGGTCCGTAGCCCGAAGACCTTGTGGAGGCCCCGGACGACGTTGTACTCGCCACCACCCTCCCAGGCGTCGAACCTCCGCGCCGTCCTGATCCGCCGCTCGCCCGGGTCGAGGCGAAGCATCACCTCGCCGAGCGCGAGTGCGTCGTACCGGCAGTCTCCGGCGTCCTTGATCATCAACTCGGTCACGGGCCTTCCTCGACTCGTCCCCGGTCAGGGGTCGGCTGGGGTGACGGCACGGCTGGCCGGCGCGTCACGCTTCCTCGGTGCCTGGTGGCAGGGATCCGGTGGGGCGATCAGTCCCGCGAGCCGATCTCGACGCTGAACCGCTCGACGCCGCCTTCGGCGATGGTCACGCCGATCCCGACGCCCTCGGTGGCCCACAGCCGTCCGTCCTCGACGACCAGCGGGTCCTCGAGGAACCCCTCCCACCCCAGCCCCCCGTACGCGTCGACCTCGATGAGGGGAGCGTTCTCGCAGCTGAGGATCACCTGGAGCCCGGCGGCGAGGCCGATCCCGGTCCCCGACGAGCAGCCGATGTGCGGCACGCACTGGAGGTTCCAGGCACTGGCCATGTCCGCGACCCGCTTGAGCTCCGAGATGCCACCGACGCTCGCCGCGTCGGGCTGGATGATGTCGAACGGCAGCTCGGACATGAGGTCGATGTACTCGTACCGGGTCAGGAGCGACTCGCCGCCCGCGAGCGGAAGGTCGACCCGGTCGGCGAGCCAGGCATGGGCCGAGACGTAGGTCGACAGAGAACGGGACAGGATCGGCTCCTCGAGCCACGCGACCTGCAGCTGCTGGAGCTCCTTGGCCAGGACGAGTGCTCCCCGGCGGTCGTACGCCATGTTGGCGTCGACCATCAGGTCGACCTCGGGCCCGACCGCCTCCCGGACCGACTCCACGAGGCGGACCGCGCCGTGGAGGTCTCCGTCGACGCGCAGCTTGATGGCGGTGTATCCAGCGCTCGCCGCCTCCCGCGCCTCGGCCACCGATCTCTCGACGTCCTTCAACGACGGCGCGAAGTAGGCTCGGACCGAGGGCTTGTAGCTTCCCAGCAGCCGGTGCACCGGCTGGGCGGTGATCTTGCCGAAGAGGTCCCACAGGGCGATGTCGATGCCGCTGAGCGCGTAGGTCTCGACTCCTCGCCGGCCCCACATGTGCGTGGCCCGCATCATGTCGTGCCAGAGCGCCGAGATGTCGCGGGGGTCCCGCCCGGTGATCATCGGGCCGAGCTGGTCGTTGACGAGCGGCCCGACGGTGGGGAAGTACTCCGCGGAGAACCCCGCCTCACCGATGCCCACGAGGCCGTCGCTGGTGGTGACGGTGACCAGGATCCCGCCCTTGGTGCTGACCGACATCGCACCCCACCGGAGGTTCTCCTCAAGAGGCAGGCCGACCGGACGGGCCGTCACACTTTCGATCTTCATGCTGGAGTCCACCGTTCGACGAGCTGGCGCGTGGGCGTGGAGCGGGATGGGCTGGGTGAGGGCGAGCGAGGGCCGCCCGAGCGGCCGCCGTCGCACCTCAGCTCGGGGGCTCCCACTCCGTCTGGACCTTGAGGTGAGGGATGAGGTCGGTCCACTCGTACTCCTGCACGAAGAAGGAGTCGGTGGAGTAGGTGCCGTCCATGGTGTCCTTCAGGCTCGCCGGTCCCTCGAAGCCGATGACGCGCCAACCCTGACGGTCCTTGTTGCCGCCATAGACCGGGTCGGCGTAGAAGCCCTGCTTCACGTGCAGGCAGAGCGCGTCGAAGAACGACAGGCCGTCGTCGGTGGTGAACTGCGTGAAGGTGTGAGCGGGCTCCGTCGTGCCGAGCGTCACCGGTCCGGGCTTGGGGCGCCCGGAGAGGATCTCGATCGCCCGGTCCTGGTCGTCGTCGGCGAGCGCGACGAAGGGACTGCCGAACTCCGCCGTGCACAGCGCGTCGAGCTGGGCGAGCCCCTCCCGGTAGGTGCGCTGCATGTCGGTGATCCGCGAGCGCCAGGCGCTGGCGTACGGGCCGTCGATCTGCAGGAACCCGCTGCCGTCGGCGGCCGCGAAGATGTAGTTGATCCCCGACAGGTACCGATCGATGAAGACCACCACGCGGGCTTCCCGCGCGCCCGGATCGTGGTCGGTGGGGATGATCCGGGCCGAGAGGGCTTCGACCGTGTCCCACTGGTGCTGGCTGAAGAAGAGTCTCTCGTCGGAGTCGGGGTCGACGGGCTCGAGGACCGTCTTCCAGTCTGCCTTGGAACTCACGTGACTGCCTTTCGTTCCGGACCTGTCAGGAATGGGCGCCCGCGAGCCGCTCGACGCGGCCGGTCAGGTAGTTCTCGGCGATGTACTCGCAGCTGCGCCAGGCGTTCGCCATCATGGCCAGCGTCGGGTTGACGCCCAGAGACGTGGGGAAGCCCGAGCCGTCGACCACGAACACGTTGTCGATGTCGTGGGTCTGGCACCACTCGTTGAGGACGGAGGTGCTGGGGTCGAACCCCATCCGCGCGGTGCCGTGCTGGTGGCAGGTGTTCCCGGTGACCTGGTCGAGGTAGACCGGGATGGTCTTGCGAGCACCGGCGGTCTCGAGGATCTCGATGTTCTTGTCGACCTGCCACTTACCCATCGCCCGGTCGTTCTCGTGGGCGCGATGGGTGATCCGAGCCACCGGCAGCCCCATGAAGTCCTTGTGCGTGGGGTCGAGGTCGACCCGGTTCCGCTCCTGGGGCATGTCGTGGAGGATCAGCCCGATCTTCATCGCGTAGTTGAAGAAGGTCCGGTCCGCGTCCTTGAAGGCCTGACCCCAGGAGGGCCTGCCGGGAAACACCATGTTGATGGGGTGGCAGGTCTGGGAGGACGACACGATGCAGCCGCCGATGTGACCGCGGCTCTCGTCGGTCTCGTAGAAGTCCATCGTGCCGCCACTGATGTAGTTGCCCGTCCAGCCGTACAGCGGATCGTCGATCTCGTTGTCGAAGAAGCCGATGGCGAACAGGTACTCGTGGAAGGTGGCGTTCTTGCCGACCAGGCCGGAGGAGTTGGCGAGCCCGTCCGGGAACTGGGCGGACTGCGAGAGCAGCATCAGCCGCGCGGTCTCGATCGCCCCCATGGCCAGCACCACGACGCGCGCGTCCTGCTCGAACTCCGCACCCGAGCCGTCGACGTAGACCACTCCGGTGGCCCTGCCGTCCTTGCCGACCTTGACCTCGCGGACGAAGCAGTCGGAGCGGAGCTCGAACCTGCCCGTGGCCAGGGCCTCGGGGATGAACGTCGTCGCCGTGTTCGAGCGAGCCCCGCTGGGGTCGCCGTACTGGTTCCAGAAGCTCGTCCGGTTGAAGGGCTGCCGTCCCTTGTGCTCGTTGGTCACCATGGCGTGCGGGATGGGGAAGGCGTTGATCCCCATCTCGTTGGCGGCCTGGTAGAACTTCTTGCCCCATCGCGTCGGCGGCAGCGGCTTGCTGGGGAACGGCTTGCTGCGGAAGCCCTCCCCCTTGTCGGCGCCGGCGATGCCCGCCACCCCGAACTCCCACTCGATCTTGGTCAGATAGGGCTCGAGGTGTTCGTACTGGAACGGCCAGTCGGCCAGGCTCAGCCCGTCGACGTCGCCGTGCAGGGTGCGCTGGAGGAAGTCCGAGGGTCGGGGACGCGGAACCCAGCCGGCCCAGTGGTTCGTCCCTCCACCCACCAGCTGCGGGGTCATCGAGAACGGGTAGGGCTGGGCCTCCTCGTCCTCCTCGACGCGCCGGGTTCGCGGCGTGAGCTTGGCGTCCGGCCACATGTAGCTCCGGTTGACGAACTTCAGCTCGTCTCCGGAGAAGTGCTCGTGGTTCCGGAGGTACGGCCCCCGCTCGAGCCCGACGACCTTGAGGCCGGCTTCGCTCAGGACCTTGGCAGCCGTCCCGCCGCTGGCGCCCAGACCCACGATGACCACGTCGACCGGGTCGGGCTTCTTGTGTTCAGCCATGGCTTGTCACTCCCGTCGCTTCATCGGTCGAAGTAGGCCACGATCGCCTTGAGGAAGTCCGGCAGGTCCGGAGGCGTCCGGGCGGTGATGATGTGCCCGTCGACGACGGCCGGCTCGTCGGAGACCCAGGTCGCGCCCGCGTTGACGAGATCGTCCTCGATGGGCGCGTAGCCGGTGACGCGGCGCCCGCGGACCGCGTCGGCGGAGGCCAGGATCCACCCGCCGTGGCAGATCGACGCCGTCATCTTGCCCTGGGCCGCGATGTCTCGGACCAGGTCGATCATGGGGCGGTGCAGCCGCATGTTGTCCGGCGCGAAGCCTCCCGGGACCACGACGCCGTCGAAGTCGTCGGCGGTCACCTCCCCGGGCGAGGTGTCGGCCTCCATCGGGTAGTGCTCCTTGCTGGAGAACGACTTCTTCTCGCCGTTCCCGACGACCGTGACGACCGCACCGGCCTCGGTGAGCCGCAGATAGGGGTACCAGCCCTCGAGGATCTGGTAGTCGTCCTCGATCATGAGGGCGATGCGCTTGCCTTGAATGCTCACGTCAGTTCCACCTTCAGTTGGGTTCAGCAGCGGGGCTTGCCGAGGGGGTTACTTCAGCTTCTCGATGAGCTCGGTGCTGAGCAGCACATCGCCGTAGTTCATCTGGATGTTGCGCAGCGCCTCCCAGTGCTGGCCGTAGCCCAGCGGCTGGTCCTCGTTGGGCGCCGGAACGGCGGTGGTGGTGTCGGCGACGCAGATGATCTTGTAGTTCTTGTTCCAGCCGTCGATCGTCGTCGCGTGCATGCAGTTGGCGGAGGTGACGCCGATGATGATCAGCGTGTCCCGGTCGTTCTCGCGGAGGTACTCCTCCAGCGGGGTGTTGTAGAAGCTGCTGAACCGGTGCTTGTACATGACCGGCTCACCGTCGAGGGGCTTCATCTCCGGGTGCAGGAGGTCGTCGCCGGACTCGTTGCCCCAGCTGGCCGGCGAGGCCGGTGACCCGCAGTCGAGGCCGGGCCACTTCGCCTTGGCCAGACCGGCGTCCATCCCGTCGGGACGCAGTCCCCACAGCGACCAGACCACGGGGATCCCCTTGTCACGGCATGCCTCGAGGACCCGCTTGATGGGCTCGATGGTGTCCTTGCCCTCCGGCGCGCCGCCGACTGACTTGACGTAGGCGGCGCCGCTCTCGCTGACGATGAGGTTCTGTACGTCGAGGACGAGCAGCATGGTGCGCGCGGGGTCGATCGTGGGAGCGACCCACGCCCCTCGCGGCAGGACGTCGTCGATGTGGTCGTAGGTGAAGTCGAGCGATGACATGGCGGTTCCTATCGGTTGTGGGGTGACTCGGATTTCTCGACGGCGCTGACCAGGTCCCCCTCGGCTTCGAGGAGGTGGGCGAGCGCCTGCTCTCGGGCCTCGGCGGTGTTGCGTTGCGACACGGCCGCCAGGATCCGGTGGTGGCCCTCCTGGGCTCGGGAGCGCCGTTCGGGCAGCGAGATGACCTTCGCTGAGTAGATGGCGTGGTGCGGTTCGAGCTGCTGGTACATCTGGGCGAGGAGGCTGTTCTTCGCGGCGTGGACGACCAACGAGTGGAACTCGAAGTCCAGGCGCACGAAGTCCTCGTCCGAGAGGTCGGGGCGCAGGGAGTGGTCGAGGATCTCCTTGAGCCTCTTGAGGTCTGCGGACGTCCTCCGTTCTGCGCTCAGCTCGGCAGCGAGCGGCTCGAGCCGGTAGCGGACCTCGAACAGCTCCAGGGCCGAGACGTCCCCGGCCGTGAGGAGTCCCATCCGGGCGGAGGCGGCACCGGCGACCCCGAACGTTCCGACGCCGTGTGCGCGGGTGATGATGCCGAGGGCCTCGAGCTTGCGGATGGCTTCGCGCATGCTGCCTCTGCCGACGGCGAACCGCTCGGCGAGCTCCCGCTCCGAGGGCAGGCGGCCGTCGGCACCGAAGTGGCCCGAGTTGATGAGGGCCTCGAGCTGGGCGGCGACGGCGTCGGAGAGACGGAGCTGCCGGACCGGGACGATCGCGGTCGGTGCCTCACCCGACATCATCGTTGGTTCGCCTCCTCGTCGGGTCTCGCGGGTGGGTGGTCTGGGATGTGGTGGGCCGTGGCCGACCGCGGGACGTCAGTCGCCGTACTTCTTCGGGACGTCGAGGGCCCACTTGGTGTACGCGCGGTGCCAGTCGACGTTGGTCTTGTCGACGACCTGGGTCGGGTTGTTGATGATCTGCGTGACCGTCTCGCCCAGGACGGCGGTGGCGAAGATGGCCTCGATGAGGTTCTGGCCCTGGTCGACGCCGCCGATGTCGACGGTCGCCGTCAGCTTGCCGGCGCTGATCTGGTCGTAGCCCGAGACCAGGCCGTCGGCGCCGATCGTGAGGATGCCGTCCTCGCCGTCCCAGTGCTTCAGGCCCGCCTGGTCGATGGCCTGGGAGGCGCCCAGCGCCATCTCCTCGTTCTCGCCGTAGATGGCGTCGACGTCCTTGTTCTTGGTGAGCAGGTCCTGCGCGGCGGCGAAGCCCTTGTCCCGGACGTAGCCACCGTCGGCTTCTCCGACGACCTTGATCCCCGGGTTCTCGGCCAACGCCTTGTCGAAGCCGATCTTGCGGCCACGGGTCCAGTCCGAGCCGGAGGGTCCCCAGATCTGCAGGATGTTGCCGCTGCCGCCGAGCTTCTCCGCGATGTACGTACCGGCCAGGTAGCCGGACTGCCACCGGTTGTCGTAACCGACGTTGGTGACCGTGCGCAGCTCCTCCGGCGGGTAGAGCTCGGCGGGCTGGTTGAACTGGTAGATCTTGACGCCCTTGTCGGAGGCGTCCTGGTAGAGAGCCTGGACCGTGGCGAAGTTCGCACCCGTGCAGACCGCGATGGCGTCGAACTTCCGGGACACCCAGGACTGGACGATGCCCAGCGTGCCCTGGACGGCGTTGAAGTCGCCGACCGGCGCTTGGCGCTCCCAGACCCAGCGGCACCCGAACCGCTGCTCGTACTCGTACATCTTGTGCCACGCCGCGTGCTCGATCTGGGTGAAGTTCTCGGAGAGCACGGGAGGCGTGAAGCCGACCTTGATCTCCCGGCCGGCGACCACCTTCTTGATCGCGTCGTCGTAGCTCAGGGAGCCCGCGCTGCCGCCTCCGCCGCCCGCTGCGGCGCTGCCGCCGCCGGCGGTGCATCCGGTCAGCGCCATGGCGCCGATTCCTGCGCCGACCAGGCTGCTGGTTCGCAGCACCGCGCGGCGAGACATTCCACCGTTCTGGTTCATTTCGGGCTCCTTCTTGTTCACGCGATGGTTTCGGGGCGGCGCTCAGCCGCCGGTGCGTCGCTTCCGACGCCGTCGTCTGGGGTCGGTGATGGGTGGTGAACCCGAGAGGTCCGAGAAGCGAGGGGAGGGCTCGTCGCGGCAGATCCCTTGGCGAGCGCCTTGGTCCGCGAGCGGGCGCGGAGCACGGTCCATGCCTGGTTCGCGGCCACGGCCAGGATCAGGACGAGCCCGGTGACCACGGCCTGCCAGCTCGACTCGACCCCGGTCAGGTTGATGATGTTGCGCGTCATGGTCAGCGTGAGGGCCCCCACGAGCGCCCCGAACACATGGCCCTTGCCGCCGGTGAGCGAGGCACCGCCGATCACGGCGGCCGCGATCGCCGTGATCTCGTAGCCGTTGCCGATCAGCGGCGGGACGGTGGTGGTCCGTCCGGCGATGTGGATGCCCGCCACGGCAGCCATCAGGCCACTGACGACGTAGGCCGCGATCTTCACCCGGTCGACACGAACGCCCGCGTGGAGGGCCCCGGTGGGGGAGCTGCCGACGGCATAGAACATCATGCCGAACCTGGTGCGACCCAGGAGCAGCCCGACGGCGACCGCGATGACGACCACGAGGATCATCGGGAAGGTGATCGGCCCGGCGATGCGGGTCAGGCCACCGATGTAGTAGTAGGTCTGGTTCATGTAGCCGAGGATCGGAACGCCGGCGGTCCAGTAGAGGAGGACACCGCCCGCGATGCCCATCATGGCCAGGGTCGCGATGAAGTCGGGGATGCCGAGCTTGGTGATCAGCAGGCCGTTCGCGAGCCCGATCCCGGCGCCGACGGCCAGGGCGCCGGCGAAGGCGACGGGCATGGACAGGCCCTGGGTCAACAGGTTGGCCGCGACCCCGGCGCACAGGCCCATGACGGCGCCGACGGACAGGTCCAGGCCCCCGGCGATGAGGACCACCGTCATCCCGATCGCGAGGAAGCTGACCGTCATCATCGTGTTGACGATGTTCGTCACGTTGCCCTCGGTGGCGAACGTGGGCTCCACGATCGACATCACGATCGAGGCGATGGCCAACAGGCTGAGGATGCCGATGGAAGGGTCGGCCAGCACGCGGCGGCGGAGTGCTTCTCCCGCGGCGTGGGACGGAGTGGAGGCACGGTTCACGAGATTCGACCCTCCTGGACGGGTGGGAGAGCCGCCTGCGAGCGCGCGGACGAACCCAGCGACACGGCGAGGCGGAAGACGCTCCGGTCGACGATGACGCCCACGAGGATGCAGACGCCGATGATGATCGAGAAGACCAGCGGGTCCACGCCCATCAGCCGGAAGCCCTGCTTCAGGGTGGCCAGGAGGAGGCAGCCGGCCGCCGCCTGCCAGATGGCTCCCCGGCCGCCGGCCAGGCTGACTCCGCCGAGGACGGCGGCGGCGATGGCGGACAGCTCGTACCCCCCGGCCATGCCCGGCTGCACGGAGTTCAGGCGCGAGGCGAGCAGGACGCCGCCGACGCCGGCGAGGGTGCCGGAGATGACGTACGCCCAGACCTTGACCCGGCCCGCATCGATGCCGGCCACCAGAGCCGGTGCGGTGCCGCCTCCCACGGCGCGGACCATGCGACCGAAGGCCGACTTGACCAGGACGAACTGCAGGCCGGCGACGATGATGCCGGCCACGAGCAGCGCGCTGGTCACCGTGAGCACCGACGTGTTGGCGATCGCGAGGTAGCCGGCGTCCTGGGTCCCGGTGATCTGGACGTGATCGGTGAGGACCACGAGGAGCCCGGCGGCGACGTTCAGCGTGCCCAGGGTGACGATGAAGTCGTTGAGCTTCAGCTTGACGATGACGAGTCCGTTGAGGAGCCCGAACGCCGCTCCCGTCCCCACCCCGACCAGCACCGCCACCACGGTGTCGGCCCCGTGCATGGAGGCGAGCAGCGAGGTACCGGCACTCAGCCCCAGGACGGCGCCGACCGACAGGTCGATGCCGCCGGCGATGATGACGAGCGCCATCCCCGCCGTGATGATGAAGACCGGGACCTCCTCGTTGAGGTAGTACCGCATGGCCTCGCCGTCGACGAACGCCGGGACGGTCAGGGCGAAGTACGCGGAGACCGCGACCAGCGCGGTGACGATGGGCAGACCCTCGATCCCCAGGACTCGGGAGAGGCGCGCTCCGGCGGTGCTCACTTCGACGCCCTGGACGCGCGGTCGATGATGCGGTCCTTGACGGCCTCGATGCCGTCCTCGGTGACTCGCCGCCCGATGTCGTCGACCTCGCCGACCAACGAGCCTCGATTGAGGATGATCACTCGGTCGCTGAGACTGATCAGCTCGGAGAACTCGGACGCGATCAGGATCACCGAGGTGCCTCCGTCGACGAGCTCCCGGACCAGCCGGTGCACCTCCGCCTTCGCGTGGACGTCGATGCCCTGGGTGGGCTCGTCGAAGATCAGGATGGACGGCTTGGTGTTCAGGCAGCGGGCGATGATGGCCTTCTGCTGGTTGCCACCGCTGAGGTTGCGGACCTTCTCGCGCGAGCTCGGCGTCTTGATGCCGAGCTGCTGGACGAAGGACCTCGCCATGGTGCGCTCCCGACGGCCGCTGAGGAGGCCCGCGACGCAGACGGCGCGGAGCCGCGAGATCGAGATCGTCTCGGCGACCGAGAAGTCGGTCAGGACGGCCATCTGCTTGCGGTCCTCGGGCACCATCGCCAGCCCGGCCCGGTACGCCTTGCGGGGGTGGTTGAGCTTGCGGACCTTGCCGTCGATCGCGATGTGACCGGAGCTGGCCTTGTCCAGACCCATGAGGACCCTGACGAGCTCGGTGCGTCCCGCGCCGGCCAGGCCGGCGATCCCGAGCACCTCTCCGGGGTAGAGGTCGAAGGAGACGTCCCGCAGGACGCCGGGGCGCGAGACGTTGGTGACCCGCAGCCGAGGACCCGCCTGCCGGCCGTCGTCTCCCGACCGGCGGTGGGCGGCGGGAGCGGCGAGGAGCTCGGCGGCCTCGCCTCCGAACATGTGCGAGACCAGCTCCCGCTGGCTGACCGACTCCACCCGGACGGTGGCCATGGTTCTCCCGTCGCGCATGACGGTCGCCACGTCGGCGAGGCCGAAGAGCTCGTCGAGGTGATGGGTCACCCAGATCAGGGCGACGCCCCGGTGCTGCAGTCCCCGCATGTGGTCGAAGAGGAGCGTCTTCTCGTGCTCCTCCAGGCCCGAGGTCGGCTCGTCGAGGATGAGGATCTTCGGGCCGGCGGCGAGCGCCTTGACGATCTCGATCGCACGCTTCTTCAGGGCGCCGAACTCCGCCACCGGTCGCCACAGCTCGGCGCGGGTGATGCCGAACTCCGCTGCCAGGGGGGCGACTCGGGCGGCCACCTGCCGCCGGTTCACCAGCACGCCCCCGCGGGCGCCGAGTGCCGACTCGTTCCCCAGGAGGATGTTCTCGAGGACCGTCAGGTCGGGGAGCGTGGACAGCTCCTGGTGGATCGTGACGATCCCGAGGCGGTGGGCCTCGCGCGGATGCTCGACGCTGACCGGTTCCCCGTCGAGCTCGATCGTCCCCTCGTCCGGTTTCACGGTGCCGGACAGCACGTTGAGGAGGGTCGACTTCCCCGCGCCGTTCCCGCCCAGGAGGGCGTGGATCTCGCCGCGGTTGACCCTGAGGCTCGCCCGGTCGAGGGCCTGAACGCCCAGGTAGCGCTTGGAGATCCCCGACATCTCCAGCAGCGGAGCAGCCGGGGCCAGGGCGGGGTCGTGCTCGAGCGGTGTGGTCGTCGTGCCCATCCTCGTCCCCTTCCGGATCGACCGATCGGACGCCAGCGGCGATGTCGTGTCATCTTGTGATCGGGTGGTAGGACCAATATGGTGGAGATCACATTCCGCGCTGTCAAGCATCGATCTCGGCGTCATGGGTCCCGACCAGACAGGCGCGACGAAGGAGCGAGATGCAGAAGTTCATGAACGCCCCGGACACGGTCGTCGCGGACTACCTGACCGGCCTGGCGGCCGCGCACCCGCAGCTGATCGAGTTCCGAGCCGAGGAGCGCATCGTGGTCCGCGCGACCCCTGCGGCCGCTGGCAAGGTGGGACTGGTCTCGGGCGGTGGTTCGGGCTGCGAACCGCTGCACGCCGGCTACGTCGGGCCCGGGATGCTGGACGCCGCGTGTCCCGGCGAGGTCTTCACCTCACCGGTTCCCGCGCAGATCATGGCCGCGACCCGCGCGGCGGACCACGGCTCGGGCGTCGTGTTCATCATCAAGAACTTCGGCGGCGAGGTGATGAACTTCGGCCTCGCGGCCGAGATCCTGTCCCGGCAGGGAACCCGCATCGAGAAGGTGCTCGTCGACGACGACGCCTCCTTCCCGCCCGACCTGAGCAGGCAGCGCCGGGGCCTGGGCGCGACGGTGCTGGTCGAGAAGATCGCAGGGGCCGCCGCCGAGCGGGGGCGCTGCCTCGACGAGGTGGCCGCGGTGGCGCGCCGGACCGTCGCGAGCTGCCGGACCTTCGGGGTCGCCTTGAGCTCCTGCACTCCCCCGCGGCTCGGTCGACCGACGTTCGACCTGCCCGCGGGACACTACGAGGTCGGCGTCGGCCTCGGGGGGGACCGCGGGCAGGCGCGTGCAGCACTTCCCACCGCCGACCGGGTCGCGGACGTGCTGCTCGACAAGATCATGGCCGAGCTCGGCATCGCCACGGGCAGCCGCCTGATCACCATGCTGAGCGGCCTCGGATCGACACCCGAGATCGAGCTGTTCGGCCTCTACGGTGCGATCCACGACCGGCTCACGCGTTCCGGCGCCGTCGTCGAGCGTTCGCTCGTCGGCAACTACCTGACCTCCCTGGACTCCCTGGGGGCGCTCCTCTCCGTCCTCGTGGTCGACGAGGAGCTGATCGATCTCTGGGACCAGCCGGTCCACACCCCGGCGCTGCGATGGGGGGCATGAGATGGCGGAAGCACTCTCGCTCGACGACCTCCGCCGCTGGCTCGAGCACTTCGCCGATGCCGTCGTGAGCCAGGAGGCGACGCTGAACCAGCTGGACTCCGCAACGGGAGACGGCGAACACGGCTCCAACCTCAGTCGAGGCGTGGCAGCCATGCGGCGCGCGCTCGCCGATCAGTCCTTCGCCGACGCACAGTCGCTTCTCTCGTCCGTCGGCATGGCCATCGTCAACTCGGTCGGCGGCGCGAGCGGCGCCTTGTACGGCACGGTGTTCCTCAGGCTCAGCGACGCGGGCGCCGGGGTGACCGAGCTGGACCTCTCCCGACTGGCGGACGGCTTCGCCTCGGCGGCGGCCGGCGTCAGCGAGCTCGGCAGGACCACGCCCGGCGACAAGACGCTGCTCGACGCGATCCACCCGGCGGCGCAAGCCCTGCGGGAGGCGTCGGCCGCGCACCTGGACCTCGGCACCGGGACGGACCGGGCGGCACTCGCCGCGGAGACCGGCCGGGACGCGACTGCCGCCATGGCCGCCCGCGTGGGACGCGGCAGCTACCTGGGCGACCGGAGCCTCGGCCACATCGACGCCGGAGCGACGTCGATGGCCCAGCTCTTCAGGTCGCTCCACGTCGCCACGGCGTCGAGATGACGCGTCCCGGGCGGAACACTGAGCCGGCATGAAGACATCGGTGACCTCCCTGCACCTGCTCGACGGCGGGACTCTGGACGTCGAGTCCAGTGTCGTCATCCCGAGCACGAGGTACGGAACCCGGCTGACCGTCCCGGTGCAGATGTTCCTCGTGGGCACCACGCACGGGTACGTGCTGGTCGACACGGGGAACGACCCCCGGGTGATCGATGACCCCGAAGGGGCATGGGGCCAGAAGCTCGCCGACAGCGCCCGCCCCACGATGGCCGGCCACCACCACCTCGCGCGGCAGCTGCAGCTCCTCGGGCTGTCGCCCACCGACGTCAAGGTGGTGATCTACACCCACCTGCACCACGACCACGCGGGCGGCGGGCGCCTCTTCCCCGACGCCGTGCACGTGGTTCAACGCACCGAGCACCGCTGGGCGATGAGCCCGGATCCGCAGGCGGCCGGCGCGTACGTCGCGTCCGACCTCGCGGAGCCCAGGTCCTGGCGTCTGGCCGACGGCGACTGGCACGTCCTGCCGGGCATCTCGCTCGTCCTCACGCCGGGCCACACCCCCGGTCACCAGTCGGTCATGGTGTGGGAGGCGCCGGACCTGGGCAACGTGATCCTCGCCGGCGACGCCATCAACAGCCACGAGAACATCGACTCGAACGTCCCACCGGGCATCACGACCGACGCCGTCGCGGCGGGGCTCTCGATGCGCCGCCTGACCGCCCTCGCGGATGCCACGGACGCCGTCATCGTCACCGGTCACGACATGGAGCAGTTCCGGGCCATGCCGAAGGCGCCGGAACGGCTCCGGCGCACCGACGAATGGCCCGCGAGCCGACGGCTGCCCGACCCCGGCCCCCTGAGGATCGGCTCCTCGTGACCGGCACCGCCTGACTCTCGCCCACCGGACAGCACCCGACGCGCCCGACGTTGGCGAAGGGCCCTCGAGAGTATGAGTCGCGAGGGCCCTTCTGTGACCGGTGCCGGTGACGCTCCCGGTCGGCGACTCTTCCTGTCCGGTCCCGGCGGCGTCGTCACCGTGCCGCCGTGGCGGGTCGCCCCTCCGTGTGGACCTTCTCGTCCGAGTCGTCCCGGGCCCCTGTACGGGGTCCGTGAGGTTCGTTCTACGCCCGGACCGGGGCCGCCGCAAGGGACCTTGGTCCCGGTTCGGCGGACGCGACGCGTCCCCCGGTCACCCGCTCGTCCCCTTGACCGCGGACCCGGGCTCGGGCGGACCATGACGGCGTACCACTAGCGCGGGAGGCGAGCGTGGAGCTGACACTGGTACCCGTCGACAAGCCCGACGACATGAACGTCATCGTCGGCCAGGCGCACTTCATCAAGACGGTGGAGGACGTCCACGAGGCCCTCGCCGGGACCAGTCCGGGGCTGCGCTTCGGGCTGGCGTTCTGCGAGGCGTCCGGCCCCTGCCTGGTGCGCCGCTCGGGGAACGACGACCGCCTGGTCGACCTCGCCGTCCGCAACGCGCTGGCGATCGGCGCCGGCCACTCCTTCGTCGTCCTCCTGGCGGACGGCTACCCGGTCAACGTGCTGAACGCGCTCAAGCTGGTCCCCGAGGTGTGCGGGATCCACTGCGCGACCGCGAACCCGGTCCAGCTGGTGGTGGCCCGGACCGACCTGGGCCGGGCGATCGTCGGGGTGGTGGACGGGAGCCCTCCCGCCGGCGTGGAGACCGATGCCGACGTCACCGCCCGCAGGGAGCTGCTCCGCGCCATCGGCTACAAGCTCTGAGGCACGCCGGCCGCGATCCGGGAGCGCCGTTCGTCCTGGCCGAACGTGGACCTTCCACTGCGCAGCGGTGGGCTCCTACGGTCGCCGGACGGGACGCGGTCCGCCCCTGGGAAGGCGAGGCGGGAGGAGCGCGCCGCCACCGAGACGCTGCCACGAGGAGACCACGATGAGCGACCATCGCGAGCCCCAGACGCTCCAGGACCTGATCGACAGCACCCCCAACCTGGTCGATCACCTGTACGGCAACCGCAAGGGCTCGGTCGTGCGCGACGCGGTCCAGCGTCAGCCGGCCCAGTTCGTCGCCCCCGAGTTCACCAACTGGCGCGACGAGCAGCGAGCCTGGCGGGAGACCGTGGCGCTCTACGACCAGTCCTTCCACATGACCGAGACCTACGTGCGGGGCGCGGACGCGATGGCCTTCTTCGAGTCCCTGGGCATGAACGGGTTCAAGACCTTCGGCCCCGGCCGGGCCCGCCACTTCCTGCCCTGCACGCCGGCGGGCCACGTCATCGGCGACGGCATCCTGTACTGCCAGAACCCCGAGGAGATCGCGCTGGTGGGCCGCGCGGCCGGCCACAACTGGATCGCCTTCCAGGCCGAGACGGGCAGCTGGGACGTCGAGGTCGAGCGCGACGAGATCTTCTCCGCCAACCCCGCCGGCCGGCGGAAGGTGTACCGGTTCCAGCTCGAGGGACCGCACGCCTTCGACCTCCTGGAGAAGCTCACCGGGGAGCCCCTCCCGGACACGCGCGCCTTCCACATCATCCCGCTCACGATCGCCGGCCACCGCGTCTCGGCCCTGCGGCACACGATGGCCGGCGGACCCGGCTACGAGCTCTACGGGCCCTGGGACGAGCGCGAGGCGGTCAAGGCCGCGATCGTCGAGGCGGGCGAGGAGTTCGAGCTGCGCCAGGTGGGTTCGATGGCCTACTTCACCACGGCGGTCGAGCTCGGCTGGATCGCCCGCCCGCTCCCGGGGATCTTCACCGACGAGGCGCTCCGCCCCTTCCGCGAGTGGCTGCCCGCCACCTGCGAGGAGGCCAACTGGTCGATCGGCGGCAGCTTCTACTCCCCGCGGATCGAGGACTACTACTTCACCCCGTACGAGCTCGGCTACGGCCACCTCATCAAGCTCAACCACGACTTCGTCGGGCGAGCGGCGCTGGAGCGGATGGCCGGGGAGGACCACCGCCGCAAGGTGACCCTGGAGTGGAACGCCGAGGACTTCGGCCGCGTCTGGGCGTCCTACCTCACCCCGGGCGAGACCCCCGGCAAGTTCATCGACCTGCCGCGCGCCAACTACTCGACGTGGCAGTACGACGCGGTGCTGGACGACCGGGGTCGCACCGTCGGGGTCGCGAACTACACCTGCGCGAGCTGGAACGAGCGGGCCATGCTGTCGGTGGCGGTCGTCGAGGCGGAGCACGCGGAACCCGGGAGGGAGCTGACCCTGGTGTGGGGCGAGCCCGACGGGGGCGCGAAGAGCGCGCCCTGGCTGGAGCCGCACCGGCAGATGGAGATCCGCGCCACCGTGGTCAAGAGCTACGCCGACTGAGACGCCGGTGTACCGCACGCCGCGCGAGGGCACGTCGGCGCCGACCGACCTCCTCCACGACTTCTCCCTCGAGATCACCGGCAAGGACGCCGACGCCCTCAGCGGTGCCCGGGCCGCGATCCCCGCGGGCACCCGCGTGCACGTGACCTACCTGGCCCACGAGGACCTCGCGCTCCGCGTGGCGGCGGCGCGGACCGTGCGCCGGCTGGGGCTGGTGGCGGTGCCGCACGTGTCGGCCCGGCGGCTCGGCAGCCGCGCCGAGCTCGACGAGTTCGTCGGCGGTCTCCGGGCCGACGGCAATGCCGAGCACCTCTTCCTCGTCGCGGGTGATCCGCGGACGCCCGCGGGCCCGTTCGCCGACACGTTGGCGGTCATCGAGTCCGGGGTGCTCGAGCACCACGACGTCGGCCGGGTGGGGATCGCCGGCTACCCCGAGGGACACCCGCACATCCCCGACGACGTGCTGTGGCGCGCGCTGGAGCAGAAGGTGTCCGCGCTGGCCGAGCGTGGGATCGGGGCGAGCGTCACCACGCAGTTCGGGTTCGACGCGGACCGGGTGCTCGGGTGGGTGGAGCAGGTCCGGCAGCGCGGCGTCGCGGTTCCGGTGCGGGTCGGGGTGCCGGGGCCGGCCGGCGCCCGGAGGCTGCTGAGCTACGCCACCCGGTTCGGCGTGGGTACGAGTGCGAGCATCGCCGCCAAGTACGGGCTCTCGCTCACCAACCTGATGAGCAGCGCCGGGCCGGACCGGTTCGTCGATGCGCTGGGGGCGGGCTACGACGAGCACCGGCACGGGGAGCTGCGGCTGCACTTCTACACGTTCGGCGGGGTCGGCGCGACCGCCGAGTGGGCTCGAGGGTTCCGGCAGTCCGTGGGGTGAGCCCGGGCGCAGGCCCGGCTGCCCTACGCGGTCTCCACCCCGTCGGCCATCTCGAGGAGCGCCCGGGAGATCTGCTCCCCCGCACGCAGCAGCGCCGCGACCATGTGGTTGCGTCGAGCGCCGAGGACCCGCTGCGTGGGGCCGGCGACCGAGACGGCGCCGACCGCGCGCGGCGCGTCGCCCCGCGGGACGAGCACGGGCACCGCGATCGACGACAGCCCGATCTCGAACTCCTCCTCCGCACTCGCCCAGCCCCGGTCCCGGACCACGGCGAGGCCCGCCCGGTAGCGCTCGGGGTCCATGACGGTGTGCGGCGTGTAGCGCCGGAACCCGGCGTTGAGGACGGCCTGCTCGACGAACGGGTTGAACGCCGCGATCGCCCGCCCGCAGCTGGACGAGTGGCCGGGGACCCTGCGGAACGCCTCGGTGTGGAACCGCAACCCGTGGGTTCCCTCGAGCCGGTCCACGTACAGCACCTCCGAGCCGAGCGGGATCCCCAGCTGGACGGTCTCGCTGACCCGGTCGCGGAGCTCGCCCAGCACGGGCAGCGCGAGCTCCTTGAGCAGGAGTCGGTCGGCCGCCAGCTGCCCGTACTCGAAGAGCCGGATGCCGAGCCGGTAGCGGCCGTTCGGCCGACGCTCCAGCAGTCCCCCTGCTGCCAGGGTCGCCAGCATCCGGCTGGCGGTGCTCTTGGCGATGCCGAGCTGCCGGGCGATGTCGGACGCACCGCACTCGTCGGCACCCGTGAAGCAGTCGAGCACGCCCATCGCGATCGTCACCGACCGCAGGCCGCCGGGGGCCTGGGCGGCGAGCTCGTCCACGCCCCCGAGTACATCGTGGCGAGAGGAGTCCGTCCAGTGCCCGGTCACCGGTTCCCCTGGAAGGCGTACTTCAGCGCGAAGGACGCCGGGCTCCACGCCGCGGGCGCCGGGGCTGGACCCGCGACCGTGACCGGCCTCGACTGCACGACGTGCACGGGGCCCCCGGGCGCCCGGTCCCGGGCGAGGACCCACTCGACGTCGACGGCGTGCCCGTACTGCTGCTCGATGCGCCGGACGGCGTCGGCGACGGCGCACAGCTCCTCGTCGTCCAGGACGCGCGCGTCCCGCAGCTCGGGCGGCATCTCGCGCTCGGTGACCCGCCGACTGGCCGGGTCGTAGTCCGAGATCACCTTCTTGGTGGCGACCGTGTAGCGCAGGGGACGCAGGTCGGACTTGCCGACCTCGCCCCGGTCGGGGGTGACCAGCCCCTGGACCACGGCCTCCCCCCATCCCCACGAGCCCTCGACCACGATCCGGTCCGGCTTGCCGCTGACGGGGTGCACCGAGAACGCGACGCCGGACGCCTTCGCCGCGACGAGCTCCAGGACGCCGACCGCCATCGGCATGTCGTCGTGGGAGATCCCGCGTTCCAGGCGGTAGCACAGCGCCCGGGGACCGAACAGGCTGGCCCAGCAGTCACGCACCGCGTCGATCACCTCGACCGCACCGCTGATCCCGAGGTAGGTCTCGAAGATGCCTGCGAAGCTCGACTGAACGCCGTCCTCGCCGGTGGCGGAGCTCCGTACGGCGACCGGGAGCGCGTCGTCGCCCCGCCGCTTGCACAACTGGGCGTACCGGTCGGCGATCGCGTCGCAGAGCTCGTCGGTCAGCGCGACCTGCCGGATGGCCCCGACGATCTCCTCGGACGCCGCCGCGACCCGGTCGTCCGAGGGGTCCGCCGGCAGGGACCGGACGATGCCGCCGATCCAGTCGTCCAGCCCGGAGGCCCGGAAGTGGGTGCGGTACGCGTCGACGCCCAGGACGAAGCCGCCGGGGACGACGGTGCCGGCGGCGCCCATCTCGACCAGCCTGCCGATCTTCGCCCCACCGACCGACGTCGCCGTGTCCGGCCGGAGCTCGTCGAGGTCCAGGACGAGGCTCACGCCGAGACGACCTCGTCCGGGTGTTCGGCCCGCTTGAAGACCGTCACCGTGCCGTTCGTCCCGTCGACCTCCACCTCGTCGCCGTCGCTGATCACGACGGTGGCCAGGCCCACGGCGGTCACGGTCGGCACGCCGTACTCCCGGCCGACGATCGCGGCGTGGGACAGCGTCCCTCCCCCGTCGCACACGCAGGCGGCGATCTTGGCGAAGGCAGGCGTCCAGTTCGGGGACGTCGACTCGCACACCAGGATCTCGCCCGGCTGCACCCGGTGGAGCTCGTCGGCGTCGGTCAGCACCCGCGCGATGCCGCGGGCCCTGCCCCGCGAGGCCGCGACCCCCGAGAGCGTCTTCACGTCACTGTCGTCGCCCGCGGCCTGGACCGCCGTGAGGAAGTGCGAGTTCAGCCCGAAGATCTCGATGAGGATCGGGTCGGTCACCGCTTCCGGGATGGTGCCGAGTACCTTCGGCATGCTCGCCCGGCGTCCGTACCAGTGGTCGAAGTACTGCTTGCGGTCGTTGATGATGCCCTTGAACTCGGCGAAGTTCCGCTCGCCGTCGACGACCTGCAGGAGCTCGGGCCAGAACAGGAAGATCGTGTCGTCGGACGCGTCCGCACCGACCACCTCGGCGATCTGCTGGGTGGCCCATCGCATGGGCAGCGAGACGCGCAGGTCGATGTAGTAGTTGTGGTCGTCCTGCCACCAGGGGAAGTTGGCCGCCTGGCAGGACGCGAGGCCGGCGTCGAAGACCTCCTGCTCCTCCCGGGACAGCGACGACCGGGCCGCGTCGATCGCGGCCTCCCGCTCCTCGACGGCGTTCGCGAGGGCCGCCTCGAAGTCGTGGTCGGTGTCCTTGAGGAGGAAGGTCTTCACCATGCCCAGGGCCGGGGTCGGGTCCTCGATCCAGGACGGCAGCGCGATGTCGCACGAGCCCTCGGTGCGGTAGCCGTAGACCTGCAGGAAGTCGTCGAACTCGGTCAGCCAGCCGGCGGCCGCCCCGCCGTGTGCCGACAGCGCCGCGCGCATCGCGGTCGCGTCGTGCGCGGCGAACACCTCGCCGAGACCCGCGTTCCGCGCCTTGCGGGTGAGGTCCCACAGCGCCCGGTCGGTCTCCATGATCTTGGTGTCGTAGCCCTGGAGGAACTTGGCGATCTGTCCCGGGTCGATACCCATCTCGGTGCAGGCGCCGTAGAAGCCGACGTAGTTGGCGAGGAGCGGGTACATGATCTCGAAGTGGATCTCGAAGGCGCGCTTGTGGAACTGGCGCGCCTTGCGGAGGTAGCCGCCGAGCTCGGGAAGCTGCAGCGACCGCAGGTCGACCGACTGCAGGTGCGTCCACCAGGAGTCGACCTCCGCGCGGCGCTCGGCCCAGGTGCCCTCGAAGTTCTCGAGGAAGCGCGGCAGGTTCTGCATCATCCGGCGCGCCCGTTCGCCGATCTCCCACTCGTCCGTCACGTCGATCGCGGCGGCGTAGGTGTGCGTCCCGGCGATCCGCTGGGTGATGCCGCGCCCGGGCGGCAGCGGCAGCGACTCCGCGGCCAGCTGGGTCCCCCAGGAGTAGCCGTCCTCGTTCCAGATCAGGCCCATCGGGGTCAGGCCCCGCGGCCAGTGGAAGTCGAGGAACCAGAACCGCTCCTCGTCGGCCTTGTCGAAGGTCCGGAACGGCTCGACCGCCCAACCTGCATGGTCCAGTGCCGGCTTGAAGCCGGGGTACCACTCATCCGTCACGAACTCGTCGACGGGGACGACTGTGGCCATGGGCGGCTCTCCTAAGTCTCACGGACGCGGTGTGAGGAAGGTCGCATCGCACCCACCGTGGCTCAAGCGTCGCGTTCGCGACAGGAGAACGTCCCCGAAAGCCGAACCCGGTTTCATCCGCCGGGGAGCGCGCCCCGGTCCCACCGGCGGGTCGTGCCCGCCGGCGGCCCGCGGTCAGCGCGGCGCCGGAGCCAGCTGCCGCGTCAGGGTGTCGATGACGGTGTCGGCAGCCACCTGGCGGCCGGCTCGCGGTCCCAGCGTCTCCTCCAGCCGCGCCGCGAGCGCGGCGAGGTCGGCGGGCCGTTCGAGGCCGGCGACCCAGGGCGGGGTGTCGGGGTGGACGAGCGCACCGGAGAGCACGGGGTCGACCGCGTCCACGAGGTCCCGCATGAAGTCCAGGCCGAGCGCGACGCGCTCGGGGCCCACCAGCGCGACCGCGTGCTGGACGTGGTCGAGGAACGAGTCCACCGTGGCGGCGTCGGACAGGAACGGGCCGAACCCGTTGACGGCGACGAAGCCGCCGCTGTCGGCCACCGCCCGGATCTGCTCGTCGGTGAGGTTGCGCGGGTGCGGCTGCAGGGCCCGGCAGGAGGAGTGGCTCGCGACGAAGGGCCTGGTCGCGACCGAGGCCAGGTGCCAGAAGCCGGTCTCCGAGAGGTGACTGACGTCGACGAGCATGCCGAGCCGCTCCATCTCGGCGACCGCCTCGAGACCGAGGGTCGTCAGGCGGCCGCCGGCATCCTGCTCGCCGACCCCGTCGGCCATCATCGTGCGGCGGTTCCAGGTCATCGAGGCGATCCGGACGCCGAGGCGGTGGAAGGTGTCGAGCAGCTCGAGGGAGTGGCCGACCGGCTCACAGCCCTCCAGGGCGAGGACGAGCGCGATGCGGCCGCTCTCGATGGTGGGCCGGATCTGGTCGCCCCGCTCGCAGATCGCCACGTCGGCGGCGTGCACGTCGGCCAGGCGGCGGGCCTCCTCCAGCACCTGCAGGCTCCGGCGCAGGGCGCCCTCGCCCACGTGCTGCTCCTCGGTGAAGACCGGGAGCACCTGCAGGGCCACGCCGCCGGCCCGCAGCTGCGGCAGCCAGAAGTCGCCGAACGGGTCGGCGAGGCCCCGCTCGCGCTGGTGCAGGACACCCAGCAGCAGGTCGTTGTGGCAGTCCGCCACCGGCAGCATCGGCACCGCCATCAGGAGGTGGTGCCCGCGCTGGTCGCCTCGCGGCGGCGGGCCAGCTGGGCCAGGGAGACCGCGATGACCAGCGCGCCGCCGTAGAAGAGCTGCTGCACGAAGCTCTCCGCCCCCAGGAGCTGGAGCCCGGTGATGCCGGTCGCGAGGAAGTAGACCGCGATGAACGCGCCCCAGGCGTTGAACCGGCCCGGGATCACGGTGGTCGCGCCGAGGAAGACCGCGGCGAACGCCGGCAGGAGGAACGAGGTGCCCGAGCTCGGGTCCGCCGAGCCGGTGGTGCCGGCGTACAGGGTGCCCGCCACGCCCGCCAGGCCGGCCGACGCCACCAGGGCACCCATGCGGACCCGGGGGACCGCGATGCCGCTCAGGCGGGCGACGTCGCGGCCGCGGCCGATGAAGAGCATGCGCATCCCCAGCGCGGTGTGCTGCAGCAGGTACCAGAGCACGACGCAGAGCGCGAGGCCGTAGTAGAACGCCGCCGGCACGCTGAACAGCTTGTAGCCGATCACCAGGTCGACCAGCGAGGTCGAGATGCCGCTCACCGTCGTGGAGTCGCTGATCCAGAGGACCAGGCCCTGGATCACGGTCCCCGTGCCGAGCGTGACGATCAGCGAGTCGACCCCGAAGATCACGATCACGGCGCCGTTCACCAACCCGGCCAGCAGGGCCGCCAGGAGGCCCGCCACGATCGCGGCGCCGATCGACCAGCCGTGGTTGACGTTCAAGATGCCGATCACCATGGCGGTGAGGGTGGCGACGGACGCGACCGACATGTCGTAGTCGCCGCACACCAGCGGCAGCACCAGGCACAGCGTCAGCACGAGCGGAACCGCCTGCGATCCCAGGATGTTCGAGACGCTCGCCGTGCTCAGGAACGTGTCCGGCAGCAGCACGGCGAAGACGACGAAGACGACGAGCCAGGCCGCGGGCAGGGCGCCGGCCTCGATGCGCGAGGTCCAGCGACGAGCGCCCGGCCGGGTCGGCGCGACGGCGTCCGTGTCGTGACCGGTAGTTGTACCCACTGACATGTCGACTCTCTTCACGGGCGGTGATGGGGCTGATCAGGCGTCGGAGGTGGCGCGCGGCGACCTGACGACCGCGTCGGCGAACAGCATCTCGGTCAGGCCGGCCTTGGTGACGGCCTCACCGTGCACCTCGTCCGAGACGACACCGCGCCGCATGAGCAGCACGCGGTTGCAGATCTGGGCCAGCTGGTCGAGATCGGAGCTCGAGCACACGACCGCGCAGCCCTGCCGGGCGGCCTCGGCGATGAGGGTGAAGATCTGCTCGCGCGCCCCGACGTCGACACCCTGGGTGGGCTCGCTGAGCAGCAGGACCTTGGGGCCGGTCACCAGCCACTTGGCCATCATCGCCTTCTGCTGGTTGCCGCCGCTGAGGGAGGCGTAGGCGAGCGCGGGCTCGGGCGGACGTACGTCCAGGTCGCGGAGCAGCTTGCCCGCGTGCCGCTCGAGCCTCCGGCCGGTCAGGGCGAAGGGACCGCCGCCCTTGCGCAGCGAGAGGAGCGCGACGTTCTCCCCCACGGTCAGGCTCGGGGCACTGCCCTGGACCGCACGGTCGCTGGGGAGGTAGGCGACGCCGGCCTTGATCGCCGTGGCCGGCGAGAGCCGGCGCGCCTCGAGCTCGAGGTCGTCGATCGCGACCGACCCGCCGCTGGCCCGCAGCGCCCCGAAGAGCAGCTGGGTCACCTCGTCGAACCCGGACCCGATCACGCCGGTGACGCCGACGACCTCACCCGGGTGCACGCTCAGGTCCAGGTGCTGGACCGCCCCACCGCGCAGGGCGCTCACCTGGAGCCGCGGCCGCTCCTGACTCGCGGAGACGGGCGCGGAGCCGGCGCTCAGCACGGAGACCGGCCGGCCCACGATCAACCGGACGAGATCCTCGCGCGCCAGCGAGGCGGTGTCCTCGCTGCCGACCAGCTGGCCGTCGCGCAGGACGCTGACGCGGTCCGTCACCGTCAGGACCTCGTCGAGGTCGTGCGACACGAACAGGACGCCCGTGCCCTGCGCGGCCACCGCCCGCATCAGCGCGATCAGCTCGGCGACCTCGCTGTGCGGCAGGAAGGCGGTCGGCTCGTCGAGCACCAGCAGCCCCCGACCCGCGCCGTCCGCGTCACCGTCATCGTCACCGAGGTGGCTGACGGCGCGGGCGATCGCCAGCTTGGCCCGGTCCAGGCGCGAGATGTCCCGCACCAGCGTGTCCGGGCGCAGCGAGATCCCGAACCGGTCGAACTGCGCGGTGGCGCGGGCGAGCTCGGCGCGCCGGCGCCGGGGCCGGATGCCGGGCCCCGTCGCGACGTCGTCGGCGAGCAGGTTCTCGAGCACCGTCAACGACGGCAGCAGCGCCAGGTCCTGGTGGACGAACCGCAGCCGGTGCTTGCGCCGATCCACGGCGGACAGCGGCAGGTCGACCGACGCACCGTCGAGCTCGATCGACCCCTCGTCCGGGGTGTGGAACCCGGCGAGGATCTTGATCAGCGTCGACTTGCCCGACCCGTTCTGGCCGAGCAGGCCGTGGACCTCACCGCGGCGAACGGTGAGGTCCACGTCCTGGAGCACCCGGGTGAGGCCGAACGTCTTGGCGACGCCCCTCATCCGGAGGACCGGGCGGGCCGGATCGGTCACCCGAGGCCCCAGACCTCGAGGTACTGGGCCTCCAGGTCGTCCCCGTAGCCCTTGTTGACCTCCGGCGGGGTGCCGGCCTCGTCGATGTTGGTGGTGTCGAAGATCCGCACCGGCACGATGTCGGCCACCTGCGAGGGCTCCATGCCGGCCATCAGCCGGAAGGCGTTGTCCATCGCGGCGAACCCGGCACCCTCGAGGGACTCCCCGACGTCCATGGTCACGATGTCGCCGTCCTGGATCATCTTGAGCACCGCGGGGGTGCCGTTGAAGGTGACGACCTTGACCTGGCCCTGCTTGCCGGCCGCGGTGATGGCGGCGACGGCGTAGCTGGCCATGTTGTCGTAGAGCGGCACGACGTAGTCGATGTCGGGGTTGCGGACGAGCTCCGACTGCACGGTCGACTGCACGGAGGTCGTCCACTTGCTGATCGGCACGTTGGCGAACGTCGCCTCGCAGGAGGGGCAGGCGGTCGCGATCTCGTCCTTGAAGGCGGCCTCCTGGCCCGGGCTCGGACCCGCGTCGTTCGACGTCACCACCAGGATCTTCGCGGCGCCCTCGGAGTCGACGGCGATCCAGTCGGCGTCCAGGCGCGTGGCGGTCTGGTACGGCGCGGCCACGATGGCGTCCACGCCGTCGACGCAGTCCACGCTGAGCCCGGAGCAGTCGGGGGCGAACTGGGCCGAGGTGTCCCAGAACATGCTCACCACGACCTTGATGCCCCGGTCGCGGGCCTCCTTGATCTGCGGCTCCAGCGCGCGGGGGTCGGTGCCGCCGCTGAGGATGATGACGTCGACGCCCTTGGCGATCGCCTGGTTCATGCCGGCGACCCACTGGTTGGGCTGGCCCTCGTTGGTGTAGACCTCGAAGTCGACGTCCGCGGCCTTGGCCACGCGCTCCATCGCTGCGTTGATCTGGATGTTGTAGTCGTTGGTCGTCAGCAGCGGGATGACGAAGACGCTCTTGCCGGCCAGGCTCGCGACGTCCACCGCGGGACCCGGCGAGACGAACTCCGGGACCGCCTTGAACTTCTCGACCGTGTCGGAGGCGGCTTGTGAGACCTCGCCCGTCGCGGACTCGCCGCCGCCCGACGCCGGGTCGCCCGGCTTGGAGCAGGCCGCCAGGACGAGGGGCAGCAGGAGCGCGACGACCGCGAGCCGCCGCGGCCGCACGCCCGGTGCAGACCGGATCTGCTTCTTCATCGTTTGCGTTCCTCCACTGTCATCCGCGGCGACTGCCGGTGGCCGGCACCCCACTGGTGCTGCGACTACCTCATGGTCCCAACGTCGGATCCTCGGACATATGTGCACATCGCTCGGTCGCGTCTCACGGGCAAGGCCACCTGCACACGGATCGCCCCCCGGACCGGCGGCCGGATGCGAGAATGCGGGCATGAGCCCCCCGGCTTCCCGGACCCTGCGCGCGGCCGACCTCGAGGCGCTGGCGGTCGGCCTGTGCCTGCTGGGCTCGGGCGGCGCCGGCGACCCGCAGCCGTTCGCCTCCGTGCTGCGCTCGCAGCTCGGGAGCGGCGAGCTGGTGCTGCACGCTCCCGGCGGGCTCGGGGGCGCGAGCGTCGTGCCGGTGGGGATGGTGGGGGCCACCA
This sequence comes from Nocardioides aquiterrae, assembly GCF_039526625.1. Classification (NCBI taxonomy): domain Bacteria; kingdom Bacillati; phylum Actinomycetota; class Actinomycetes; order Propionibacteriales; family Nocardioidaceae; genus Nocardioides; species Nocardioides aquiterrae. The sequence goes on along the minus strand of NZ_BAAAJE010000001.1, from coordinate 167,844 downwards.
GCGTGTTCACCGAGAAGCTCCCCCACGGCGGTGAGTTCGGCGCGGCCGTCGCCGCGACCGGACGGTGGACCGGCGCGGCGCCGGACGCGGTGATGGGGATCGAGACGGCCGGCCTGAACGGCGTCACCGCGCTGGTGGCCGCGCTGCGCCTGGAGCTGCCGTACGTCGACGCGGACCTGGCCGGACGCGGGCTGCCCCGGCTCGACCAGCTGACCTGGGTGACCGCGCAGCTGCCCCTGACCCCGTGCGCCCTGGCGTTCCCGGGCGGCCACACCTTGCTCGTCGACAGCGCCTCCGCCACCGAGGTGGAGAGGACGATCCGGGCCGCGCTGGCGGGAACCGGCGGCTGGGCGGCCCTCGCGCTCCCGCCGAGCCCCGCCGCTCTGCTGGACGAGACCGCCTGCGTGGGGACCCTGGGCCGGGCGCTCGAGCTCGGACGCGCCCACGGCTCGCTGCGCGTGCTGGCGGACGCCGCGGAGGTCGCGGAGGTGCTGGGGGGCGAGGTCCTCGGTGAGGGCCGCGTGCACGACGTGCTGCGGCACAGCGCGGGCGGCGGGCTGCAACCCGAGTCGTCGGTGACGGTCCTGGACCGGAACGGCCCCGTGCTGCGGATCGAGACGGAGAACGAGTTCTTGATGGTGCTCGTGGACGGCGAGCCCCGGGCCACGGTCCCCGACCTCATCTGCCTGCTGGACCGCCGGACGAACCGGCCCCTGGCGGTCGACGCCCTCCGGCGCGGCGACGAGGTGTTCGTGGTGGTCCTGCCGGCTCCCGCGTGGTGGCTCGCACCGGGCCGCCTCGACCGGGTGTCGCCGGCCGCGTTCGCCATCGACAGCCCGCCCCTGCTCCTGGGCGGGCGGCCGTGAGCGCCGCCTCGCCCGTCCCGCTCGTCGCCCTGCTGGCCCACGCCGACTGGCAGCAGGTGAGCGTGCTCGCGGCACCGCCGGCGCCGACGCTGACGGTCGGCGGGGTCGCGATGGTGGCCGACATCCGCGGCCGGGCGGCCGACCTCGAGGGGAACCTGCTGACCGTGCTGCAGCCACCGCTGCGCGACGACTGGCACATCGACGTCCTGATCCAGACGGCCGCCGCCAGCCGTGCCTCGGCGCTGCTGATCGGCGACTCGTCCCCGCTCTCGCAGCCGTCGTCGGCCCTGGCCGCGCGCGTCGGCCTGACCGTGCTCGGGGCGGACGACCCTCTGGCGGCCGCCCTGGCCGCCCGGAGGCTGGTCGCCGAGGTGGAGCTGCACGTGTCCGACACCGTGCTGCGGGTGACGTCCGCGGCCACCCGGTCCGGAGAGGGGGTGGAGGACGTGATGAAGGCCGTCGGCTCGGTCCTGCACCGGCCCCTGGCCCTGGTGGCCGCCGGCGGCGACACCCTCCTGGGCGCCGACGTGGTCGCGGAGGAGGACCGCGAGACCGTGGCCGGGACCCTCACCGCGGGCGCGGCCCGCTACCGCGTCACCCAGCGGGTCGAGCTCTCCGGCTCGGCGCTGCTGATCGCCCACCCGGTGCCGCCGACGACGGCGCGGGACGCCACCGTGTGGCTGGTCACCCGGCTCCCCCACGACCTGCCCGCCGAGAGCGCCGCCGCGAGTGCGGCCCTCTCCGTGGCCGCGGCGGTGATCGGCCAGCGCGCCAGCCTGCGCCGGCTGGCCGTCGAGCGGGACGCCCGGGCCCGCGCGTCACTGCTGGGCGAGCTGCTCAACGCCCCCGACGACGTGGCGCCCACCACCCGGCGTCGCGCGCTCGAGGCCGGCTGGCGCCTGGACGGCTGGCACCTCGGCATCCGGATCGACACCGGCCCCGAGGTCGACCCCGTGGCCCAGCGTCCCGAGGTGATCGGCGCGCTCCAGGAGGAGGGGCTGGACGCCGTCGTCGTGGAGCAGGGCGACGGGTGGTCGGCCTGGATCACGTCCGAGGACGAGCCACGCGGCGCCGACGTCGAGGCGCGAGCGGGCCAGATCCGCAGCGCGCAGCGCCGGCTCGCGGCGACCACCCCGACCGCCGTGGGCGTCGGTCGCTACCACGCGGGCCCGCGGGGTGTCGCGCGAACCCTGGGCGAGGCCGGGGAGGCAGCGCGGCTGGCGGCCGGCCGGGTCGCCAGCGGGCGGTTCCTGCACGTGGACCGCCTGGGCCTCGGCCAGACGCTCCTGGCCTGGACCCGGACCGACACCTTCCAGCCCGCGGCCCGGTCCCTCCTCGCGCCGCTGGAGGGACAGCCGGGCGACCTCCTGCACACGCTCACGACGTACCTCGACGAGGAGTCGTCGGTCTCCGAGACCGCCGCGATCCTGGGCATCCACCGCAACACGGTCGCGCAGCGGCTGGCCCGCATCCGGTCCCTGCTCGCCGTCGACCTCGCCGACCCCTCCGAACGGTTGGCGCTGCACCTCGCCTGCCGGACGATCTGGATCCCGCCGTCAGACGTGGGCTAGGTGGCTGCTGAACAAGACGGGCGAACGCGAGCGGCGTCCGGTGCGTGCGGTGGCAAGGCTGCCGAGGGAAGGCGTGGCAGCGTCACTCCGACCGAGGTGAACGCAGCCAACGCTCCACCGGATGTCGCGTAGCCGCGCGGATTGTTCAGCAGGCTCCTAGGCGCGCGCCCTCCGAGGGGGTGCCGTCGAACCGGATCGGGTCGAGGTCGTAGCCGAAGTAGCGGGGCCCGACCAGCTCGATGCCCGCCGGCGTGTGCCACCGCTCGTCCATCGGGGCGGCGACGACCGCGACCCGGTGGCCGAAGCGCAGGGTCTCGGTCGTGATCGGCTCACCGGTCTCGGCGTCGACGACGACGATGAGGTCCGGCGTCGTGACGAGCACCTCGCCGTCGAGCTCGGCGATCAGGTGCTCGTTCTGGAACTTCAGGACCAGCTGGCTCCCGGCGGCGGCGTCCAGCCCGGTGACGACGGCCTCCCCGCGGGCGAACCCGGCGACGGTACGACGGGTGACGTCGACGACCTTCCCGGTGTGGATCAGCTTCCCGCGCAGGGCGCCGACCAGCGCCTCCACCGGGTCCTGGTTGGCCGCCCGCGCGCTCTCGATGGCCGAACCGATCGAGAGGCAGAGGCTGAGGGTGCCGGGCACGAAGCAGTCGCGCACCTCGCTCCCGGACATCGCGTAGAGCGAGACGATCGGGGCGCAGCCCATGTCGATGGTCGCGGACCTGGCCAGCCGCTCGGCCCAGTTGTTGTCGATCGTGTCGAAGACGCCCTTGTTGTTCTTGTCGTCGACGATCGACATCGGGGTCGCCGAGACGCCGGACATGGTGGGCAGCACCATCTGCAGCTCCGGGAAGGCACGGCCCATGGCGTCGCCGTCGATCAGCGGCAGCCCGAGGCGGGCGGCCGCGACGAACGGCACCATGGAGTTCACCCCGCCCGCCTCCATGCAGGCGACGTGGGTGGGCGTGCGGCCCAGGTAGCGGGCGAGCGTCTCCAGCGCCAGGGAGATCTGGCCGGCCGACGGGATCTTCTCGACCATCACCGTCGGCGCACCCATCATCGCGATGGGCAGCACGCAGGCGGTCGCGGGCACCTCGTCGGGGGAGACGATCTCGACGTCGCCGAGCTCGCGCATGGCGCTCGCGGCGAGCAGCCGCCCGATGTGGGGGTCGCCGCCGCCGCCGCCGCCCAGCACGGCCGCGCCGCGGGCCATCGGGATCAGGTCGGTCGGGGTCACGCGCATGCTCATCGCTCCATCCAGAGGTCGCCGACCGCCTTGCAGCGGATCCGGGTGGCGTTGCCGGGCAGGTAGGGGATCGGGACCTCGTCGAAGTCGGCGATCGAGACCGTCTCGGGGTCGGCGCCGGCCGCGACGGCGCGGTCCTTGGCCTCCTGCCGGGCCTCGTCGCAGATCGCGTCGCGCTGCCCGGGCGCGATGGAGTAGATCCGGTCGACCATGCCGCCGACCTGGGCGATCGCGGCCCCGATCGCGTTGGCGACGGAGAAGTGCTCGGGACGGTGGACGTCGCCGCAGCCCTCCAGCCGGTCGGGAAGCAGGATCGAGCCGCCTCCGACGGCGACCACGGGCAGGGCGTCCGCCGAGGTGCGCATCCGCTCGACCGCGTCGGCGACGTCGCTGCCGATCCGGGCGAGCGCCGCCTCGATCGTGGCGCGGTCGAGGTGCGCCACGAGCGAGCGGTCGCCGATATCGGCGCGTCCGGATGCGACGGCGATGTCGGTGGCCGTGAGGGTGCTGCCCCCGAAGACCAGGGCCTCCTGGGTCAGGCGGTAGCCCACGGAGTCGGGGCCCACGGTCACGCCGGCCTCGTTGCCGCGCACCAGGCTGCCGCCGCCGATGCCGATGCTCAGCACGTCCGGCATCCGGAAGTTCGTGCGCACCCCCGCCACGGTGACCTCGGTGGTCGCCTCGCGCGGGAAGCCGTTGGTCAGGACACCGACGTCGCTCGTCGTCCCACCGACGTCGACGACGGCGCAGTCCTTGAGCCCGGAGAGGATGGCGGCGCCGCGCATGGAGTTGGTGGGCCCGGACGCGAAGGTCGCCACCGGGTAGCGGCGGGCGAAGTCCATGTCCATCAGCGTGCCGTCGTTCTGGCTGAGGTAGAGCGGCGAGTCGATGCCGAGGCTCGCGAGCGTGCCGGCGAGCCCGTCCACGATGCCCAGCGCGAGCTCGCGCAGGGCCGCGTTGATGATCGTGGCGTTCTCGCGCTCGAGCAGCCCGACGCGACCGATCTCGTGGGACATCGAGACGGCCATCTCCGGCCCCGCCTCCTCGGCGACGATCTCGGCGGCCCGCAGCTCGAACTCGGAGTTGATCGGGGAGAACACCGACGAGATCGCCAGTGAGCGGATGCCGTGCGCGACCATGTCCTGGACGTGCCGGCGCAGCTCGTCCTCGTCGAGCTCCGCGATGTGCCGACCGTCGAACTCGTGGCCACCGTGCGCCAGGTACGCCCGCCCACCGATGGCGTCCACCAACCGCTCCGGCCAGTCCACCAGCGGCGGCAGCGAGCTGGTCGCGGGCAGCCCCAGCCGCAGCACCGCCGTGGGGGCCAGGTGCCGGGCCTCGACGAGCGCGTTGATGAAGTGCGTGGTGCCGATCATCACGGCCCGGATGTCCTCCGGCGCGAACGGACGCTGCTTCCGCAGGCTCTCGAGGGTCGCCTTGATACCCGAGGAGACGTCGGGCTGGGTCGCCGACTTCACCGCGCCCATCACCTGGTGACCGTCCATCAGGACGGCATCGGTGTTGGTGCCTCCCACATCGATCCCGATGCGCATGTGCTGCCTTTCCGAACTATGTGGATCTCGAGCCGAACGTCGGGAGTGCCGCTGCGGGCGGAGTCACATGCGGCGGTCCTTGGGCGGCGGCGGCATGTAGGTCGCCCGGCTGGGGCGGACGCCGAGCCGGATCTGCGACTCCAGCCAGAGGATGGCGGCGCCGGTCGGGTCGACGACGGGCACGAACACCCCGTCGGCCTCCAGTCGGGCCTGCACCGCGGCCGCGACGCCGATCATCCCGGTGCAGCCCAGCACGATCACGTCGGCCTCGCCGCTGTCCACGACGGAGCGGGCCTCGGTGTACAGGCGCTCCAGCAGCTCCTCGTGGGCGTCGAGGGCCAGCACGGGGAGGTCGACGACGCGCACCGACTGGCAGCGGTCGGTGAGCCCGTAGCGGCGCACGAGGCCGCGGATCATCGGCACCACGTTGTCCAGGACGGTGATCACGCCGACGGACTCGCCGAGGGACAGGGCGTTCAGCATGGCCGGCTCGAAGCCGCCCACCACCGGGACGTCCACGATCTCGCGGGCCGCGTGGACCGCGGGGTCACCGAAGCACGTGACGAAGACGCCCTCCGCACCCCGCTCGACCGCCAGCGCCACCTGCTCGAGGATCCCCGGCCCGGCCAGGGCCTCGTCGTACTCGGACTCGATGGAGGCGACGCCTCGCTCGACCTTGACGACGTCGATCACGGTGTCCGGGCCGGCCCACTGGGCGACCTCCTTGCGAACGCCGTCGGCGAACTCCTCGCCGAGCAACGGGCTGACGACAGTGAGCTTCATGGACGCACCTCTCAGGAGTGGGTGCGTCCATCGTGCGCGCCGGCGATCCGGACGGCCATGTGCAATGTGCCAACTGAGGGGCCGGTCGGACGGCCTGTTGCACATGACGGTGCTCGGGACCGGGGACCGTCAGCGGCGGCCGGCCCCGAGCACGGGCCTCAGCCGCGGGTCACGCCAGCGCCCAGGTCGCCTCGGGCACGTCGGAGATGAACATCTGGCCGGGCGCGTGGGACACGGCATAGGGGATGCCGGCGGCCGCGACGACGGCCTGCGGGGTCACCCCGCAGGCCCAGAACACCGGCACGTCGCCGTCGGCCAGCACCGGCGCGTCGCCGTAGTCGGGCCGGGCCAGGTCCGCGATGCCGAGGGCGGCGGGGTCGCCGACGTGCACCGGGCCACCGTGCATGCTCGGGAACCGGCTGGTCACCTGGACCGCGGCGGCGACCTGGTCGGCCGGCACGGCGCGCATGGAGACCACCATCGGCCCGTGCAGGCGCCCGGCCGGCCGGCAAGCCCGGTTGGTCCGGTACATCGGCACGTTGGTGCCGGCCGTCAGGTGGCGCACCGGGACGCCGGACTCGAGCAGGGCCCGCTCGAACGTGAAGCTGCAGCCGATGAGGAAGGTGACCATGTCGTCGCGCCAGTGCTCGCGCGCGTCGCCGGTCTCGGCGACCAGGCGGCCCTCCTCGTACACCCGGTAGCCGGGCAGGTCGGTGCGGAGATCGGCCCCGGGGGCGATGCCGGGCTCCACGCTGCCGGCATCGGTGACGTCGATGACGGGGCACGCCTTGGGGTTGCGCTGCGTGAAGAGCAGGACGTCGTAGGCGTACTGCTGCGGCACCGCGATCAGGTTGGCCTGGGTGAAGCCCGCGCACCAGCCGCTCGTCGCGACCCGCTCCCCCGCTCGGAACCGCTCGCGCGCCCGGGCGGGCGTCAGGGCTGCGATGTCGTCGTGGGTCGTGCCGGGGACGGCGCTGGTCATCAGGTACCTCGCGGGGGGTTGGGGACGATCGTGAACTGCAGGTCCTGACCGGGTCGGACCTGGGCCGCGCGGTCGACGTCGGCGTCGACGACGACCGCGATCACCGGGTATCCCCCGGTGAGAGGATGATCGGACATGAACAGGGTGGGCTGCCCCGCGGGGGTGACCTGCAGCGCGCCGCGGACGACGCCCGCACTCGGCAGCTCGGTGCTCCGGACCCGCGGGAGCTCGGCACCGGCCAGGCGCATGCCGATCCGGTCGCTCGCGGTCGTGACCGTCCACGCGGTCCGCTCGAGCAGCCCGAGGGCGTCGGCCGTGAACCAGTCGTCGTGCGGGCCGGACATCACCCGGAGGCGGACCGGGCCGGCAGGGGGGTCGGGCACCGGCGCCATGTCCACGGACGGGAAGCGGGCCGGGGGCGCGCCGACGGCGAGCACCGTCCCGGCCGCCAGGACCGGCGGGCCGAGGCCGGACAGCACGTCGTACGAGCGCGACCCGAGGACGGGAGGGACGTCGATGCCGCCCCGCACGGCGACGTAGGTACGCAGCCCCGCGGACGCGGTGCCGAGCCGCAGGGGCGACCCGGCCGGCACCCGCAGCACGGTGTTGTGGTCGGCGGCCCGGCCGCCGATGGTGGCCGCGCAGCGGGCGCCGGTCAGGGCCACCACGACGTCTCGGTCCGGCCGCAGCTCGAGGCCGCCGAGCAGCACCTCGAGTCCGGCCGCCTCCGCCGCGTTGCCGACCAGCCGGTTGGCCAGCCGGAGGGACCGGCGATCCGCGGCTCCGCTCCGCCCGATGCCCCACGAGGCATGGCCGGGACGCCCGAGGTCCTGCACGGTGGTGAGCGGCCCGGCGGAGAGGACCTCCAGCCCGGCGCCGCTCACGCGTCCACCTCGACGAACCGGACCCGGGTCCCCGGGGACAGCAGCGCGGGCGGGTCCCGGTGCAGGTCCCACATCTCCAGGGGGGTGCGGCCGAGCAGCTGCCACCCACCCGGCGAGGCCTTCGGGTACACGCCGCTGAACTCGCCCGCCAGGGCGACGGCACCGGCCGGGACGCTGACCCGCGGGGTCGCGCGCCGGGGCACGTGCAGCCGGTCGTCCTCACCCACCAGGTAGCCGAACCCGGCCGTGAACCCGGTGAACGCCACCGTCCACAGCTGGCCCGTGTGCGCCGCCACGACTCCCCGGGCCCCGAGTCCGGTGAGCTCGCCGACGACGTCGAGGTCGGGCCCGTCGTACACGACGGGGATCTCCACGCTCCGCGCCGCCGACCGGGTGCGGCGCGTCGGCCGCAGCTCGGAGACGGCGCGGATCACCTCCGGCACGCTGGTGCGGCCGGGGTCGAGGTGCAGCAGCAGCGTGCGCGCGGCCGGGACCAGGTCGACCACGCCGTCGGGGAGGTCGCCGGCGAGCGCCTCGTGGAGTGCCAGCACGTCGGCGAGGCTCTCGAGCTCGACCAGGACGCCCACGTCCGCGCAGGGCAGGAAGCGCATCGTCGGGACGGGCGCCTCCGGGGGAGCCGCCGCGTCGACCGGGACGGGCGCCGCGGTCGAGGTCGGGGCAGCGGTCACGACGCGAAGGCCCCCAGGCGCACGCCGGCGTCGAGCAGCGCCTCCCGGATGGCCCGGGCCATGGCCACCGCATCCGGGGTGTCCCCGTGCACGCAGATCGAGTCCGCGTGCACGGGCACCGCGGTGCCGTCCACCGCCTCGACCTCTCCGGTGACCACCATCCGCACGACGCGGGCGGCGACGACCGCGGGGTCGGTGATGACCGCACCGGCCTCGGTGCGAGGGACCAGGGTGCCCCGCGGCGTGTAGGCGCGGTCGGCGAACGCCTCGGACACCGTCGGCAGGCCCGCGTCGGCGGCCTGCGCGAGCAGCTGCGAGCCCGGCAGCCCCAGGACCGGGAGCGACCCGCCGTGCTCACGCACGGCTCGGACGACGGCGGCGGCCTGCGCCTCGTGGTGCACGACGGCGTTGTAGAGGGCGCCGTGCGGCTTGACGTAGGCGACCCGCGCGCCGGCCACCCGGGCCATCGCCTCCAGGGCTCCCACCTGGTAGAGCACCGCGTCGGTGAGCTCGGCGGGGTCCATGTCGATGAAGCGCCGGCCGAAGCCGGCCAGGTCCGGGTAGCCGACCTGGGCCCCGATCGTCACGCCGTGGGCCGCCGCGTGCCCGCAGGTCTCCCGGAGCGTCGACGGGTCGCCCGCGTGGAACCCGCACGCGACGTTGGCGCTGGTCACCACCTCGAGGAGGGCGGCGTCGTCGCCCAACCGCCAGCGACCGAAGGACTCCCCGACGTCGCTGTTGAGGTCGACGCTGCGGGAGTGCGTCATGGCCGCGGCTCGTCGGTCAGCGCCTGGACGCCCGCGGCCGTGACCTGCCCGTCGACCGTGGTCAGCTCGGCGTCCGCGCGGAGCCGGTCGACCCGGAACCCGAGGAACCTGCCCCAGGACGCGCGCTGCACCTGCTCGTGCCCCTGGGCGTGCCCGCACGGCCAGCCGTAGGACCACCACAGGGTGCCGGTGCCGCCGTCGAGCACCTCGCTCGCGATCGTGCCCATCTCGACACCGTGGTTGCAGATCGAGCGGCCGCGGCCGCTCGGGTCGACGGCCAGGCCCTCGTGGTCGGTCAGCACCTGCGCCGGCGGGGCGGCGTCGTCACCCAGCAGGTGCCACGACCGGCCGGACCGCTCCGCCGACGCGGTCTCGTCGCCCCAGCCGGGGGGCACCGGGTCGGCGCTGGTCTGCCACACGTTCGCGCAGGCGATCGTCTCGCCACGCGGGTGGGTCAGGCTGAGCCGGCCCGCCGACACCTCGGCGATGACCGCCGCACCCGTGGTGTCCGCCATCAGGTAGTTGCCGGACAGGATGGATCCCAGCCGGGCGCGCATGAAGTCCAGCGCGCCCGCGACGGTGGTCGTGGTCGCCATCATCTCGTGGGACCACGTCTGGGCGGGGAGCTTCTCGTCCTTGCGCTCCGGCGCCGCTGCCTCGTCCGGGACGTAGGCGTAGGTGAAGGCGAACCCCGCACGGTTCACCCCGCGGGTGACCATGCCGTCCCACGCCACCACCTCGTCACCGGGGCAGCGGACGACGGCGCCCACGAACGGCTCGGCCGCGTCCACGACCCCGATGACGTGGCTCTGGACCGTGTAGGGGTTGTCGCTGTTGCTGGCGAGCCGCCAGCGGGTGCCGCTGGCGCGGCCGACGAGGGTGCACATCAGAGCTCCGCCTTCCGGGCCGGGGCCGCGACCTGCAACGGGAAGTGACAGGCCAGCTCGCGGCCGGGCTCCGGGCGGAGCAGCGGCACGGTGCTGGCACACAGGTCCTGGGCCTGGGTGCAACGGGGGTGGAAGCGGCAGCCGCTCGGCGGGGCCGTCGGGTCGGCGGGCTCCCCGAGGGCCAGCACCTCCGGCAGCCGCCCGATGTGACGCGGGTTCGGCATCGCGTCGAGCAGCGCGGCGGAGTAGGGGTGCCGGGGCTGGTCGTAGTAGGTGTCCGCCTCGGCGTTCTCCATGATCGTGCCGTTGTAGAGCGTGACCAGCGTGTCGCACACGTCCCGGATCAGCGCCAGGTCGTGGGAGACCATGACCAGGGTCAGGCCGTCGTTCTCGGCGAGGTCCCGGAAGACCTCCATCACCTGGGCCTGGATGGACACGTCGAGGGCGCTGACCGGCTCGTCGGCGATGAGCACCTCGGGCCGCGGGGCCAGGGCCCGGGCGATCGCCACCCGCTGCCGCTGGCCGCCCGACAGCTCGCGCGGGTGCCGGCCGAGCAGCTGCTGCGGCAGCCGGACCTGGTCGAGCAGGGCCGCGATGCGCCGGCTCTGCTCACCCGGCTCCCGGACGCCGTGGGTGCTGAGCGCCTCGGCGAGGGTGTCCCGGATCGTGTAGCGCGGGTCGAGGCTGGAGGTGGCGTCCTGGAAGACGAACTGCACGCGGCGCCGGAAGGACCGCATCTGCTCCTTCGACAGCGTGGCGATGTCCTGACCGTCGAAGGACACCTGACCGGTCGAGGGGTGGTCGAGCGCGCCGAGGAGCCGGGCCAGCGTCGACTTGCCCGAGCCGGACTCCCCCACGACGCCGACCGACGTGTTCCGGCGGATCGTCAGGTCGATGCCGTCGAGGGCGTGCACGGTGCTGCGTCGTCCGCGGCTGCGGGTCGTGAAGTGCCGGCTCACCCCGCGGAGGTCGAACAGCGCCGTCTCGGCGTCCACGTCGACCACGGCGGCGACCCGGGGAGCGTCCACGGGCACCGCCTCGATGCCGAGCTCGCCCGGCTCGGGAAGCGTCGGGGCCGCCGCGAGCAGCGTCTTGGTGTAGGCGTCGCGGGGCGCACCGATCAGCTCCGCCGTGGGACCGGACTCGACGATCTGGCCCTGGTACATGACGGCGACGCGGTCGCAGAGCCCCGCGACCACGCCGAGGTTGTGGCTGATGAACAGGATCGCCAGCCCGTCGTCCGCCAGCCGGCGGAGCAGGCGGAGGATGCCGGCCTGGACGGTCGGGTCCAGCGCGGTCGTCGGCTCGTCGGCGATCAGCACGCGCGGGCGGTTCGCGAGCGCCAGGGCGATCATCGCGCGCTGGCGCATGCCGCCGGAGAGCTGGTGCGGGTACCGCTTGGCCTGGGCGTCGGGCCGGGGCAGGCCGACCTCGCCGAGGACCTCCAGGCAGCGCTTCTTGGCGTCGGCACGCGAGACACCGCGGTCGAGGAGGGAGTGCACGATCTGGCTGCCGATGGTCAGCCCGGGGTGGAAGCTGCTCAGCGGGTCCTGGAAGACCATCGCGACCGAGGGGCCGCGCAGCTTGCGCCGCTCCCGCTCCGGCAGCGCCGAGATCGCCTGGCCGTCGACGGTGACCGTGCCGGAGACGGGGCGGACGCCGGGCTGGAAGAGGCCCAGACAGGCGAGCCCGGTGAGGGTCTTGCCGCTCCCCGACTCGCCGACCAGCCCGAGGATCTCGCCGGCGCCGATGGCCAGCGACGCTCCACGGACCGGCGTGCTGCTCCGGTCGCCCTCACCGGCCCCGATGACCAGCTCGTCGATCTGCAGTCGTGGGCTGCTCACGGCATCCTCATCTCGTCCTGGACGATTGCCTCGAAGGTGGGGTCCTCCGCGGCGGCCTTGCCGCGCGACCGGGCCACCGCGGCCCGGATCACCTCGCCGGCCACGGCGAACGTCACGACGGTCACCGACAGGACCAGGCCCGGAAAGACGCTGATCCACCACTGACCGGTCGACACGTAGTTGGCGCCGTTGGAGATCAGCGCTCCCCACTCCGGCGTCGGCGGCCGGACGCCGGCGCCGAGGAAGCTGAGGGCCGCGGTGAGCAGGATCGCGGTGCCGACGGCGATCGACCCGTTGGCCAGGGTGCTGTCCAGGGAGTTCGGCAGCACGTGGCGCCGCAGCGTGGTGCGCTCAGAGAGGCCGATGGAGCGGCAGGCCTGCACCATGCCGCTGCGCTCGACGCTCTTCACCGAGGCGCGCAGCAGGCGGGCGAAGACCGGCACGTTGACGAAGGCCACCGCCGCGACCACGCTGGGCACGCCCCGGCCGAAGGTGGCGACCAGGGCCAGGCCCAGGATCACCACCGGGATGGACTGGACGATGTCGAGCAGCCGGTCGACCGTCACCCCGACCGTCCGGAAGACGCGGGAGCCGCCGAAGCTGTAGCCGGCGAGCACGCCCAGCACGATGCCGACGAGCAGGGAGATCCCCACCGCGCACACCGCGATCAGCAGGTCGGTCCGGAAGGCGGCGACCGTCACCGAGAGCACGTCGAGGCCGGAGGCGTCGGTGCCCATCGGGTGGTCGAGCGAGGGGGCGAGGAGCACGTCCGCGGTGGGCCGCTCGGGGTCGTACGGCGCGAGCCACGGCCCGACCACGGCGAACACCAGCGCGAGCAGCACGTATCCCACGGCGAGGCGTCGGCCGAACCGGTTCACGAGATCACTGTCCTTCTGCGATCGGCTGCGCTAGTCGCGCAGCTTCGGGTCGAACACGGTGTGGAGGACGTCGCCGAGGGCGTAGACGACGGCGGTGAAGACACCGGCCACGATCACGAAGCCCTGGACGGCGGCGTAGTCGGACTGGGTCACCGCGGCCACGCCGTACTGGCCGAGGCCGCCCCAGGAGAAGACCGTCTCGACCAGCACCGCGCCGCCGAGCAGGAACACCACCGTCGAGGCGAGGGCCGTGATCATCGTCGGGGCGCCGTGGTGCAGGACGTAGGCGACCCGGCGCCAGCTCCGGATGCCCCAGGAGTCGGCGAACCGCATGAAGTCGCTCTGCAGGGTCTGCGTGGAGACCACCTGCATCACCCGCACGACGGCGGCGGTGTAGACGATCGTCAGGGTCAGCACGGGCAGCAGCAGGTGGGCCAGCGCGTCGCTGATGGCCGCACCGTCCCCGGAGAGCATCGCGTCGACGATGGCCACACCGGTGACGTCCGGGACGAACATCCGCGCGTCGAGCTGGCCGCTCGGGGCCGCGCCGAGCCCCAGCTTCGCGTACAGCAGGGAGATCAGCGCGAGCCCGATCCAGAAGTCCGGCACCGCACCGGCCAGGAAGCCGTACCCGCCGATCGCCCGGCGCGCGACACCCCGCGGCCGGGCGAGGAACCAGCCGAGCAGCAGCACGGTCAGCACGGTGATCACCACGAGCGAGATCAGGATCAGCGCGAACGTCGAGGGCGCCCGCTGCATCAGGTCGGCGGTGACCGTGTTCCCGGTCTGCGTCGAGGTCCCGAAGTCCCCACGGACGGCGTTCGCGAGGAACTCCCCGTACTGCGTCCAGATCGGCTGGTCCAGCCCGAGCTCGGCCCGGATCGCCGCGACCTGCTCGTCGGTGGCCTGCGACCCCGCCAGTGCATAGGCGGGGTCGCCGGGCATCAGCCGGGACAGGAAGAAGACGATCGTGACGATCCCGAGCGCCTGCAACGGGACGATGGCCAGCCGACGCAGGACGGTGGTGATCATGGGAGCTCTCCGGGAGTCGGCTAGGCGGGCTTGACGTCCTCGAAGCGCACGCCGTTGTTGGGGTACCAGGTCAGGCCGGAGACCCCGGCGGAGTGCGCGACGTGCCAGCCGGGGTTCCCCAGCAGGATCCACGGCAGCTCACGGGCGTAGATCTGCTGGGCCTGCTTGGCGAGGGCGAGCCGCCGCTCGTCCGCCGTCTCGACCAGCATCGAGTCCACGAGCCGGTCGAACTGCTGGTTGCTCCACGAGCCGACGTTGTTGAAGGCGGTGGACTTCCAGTAGACGCCGAGCGCGTAACCCGGATCGGCGACGAACGGCCAGTTGTTCATCAGGTAGGCCTGGCCCTTGCGCGCGTACACCTTCTCGAAGTAGGTGGCCTGCGGGAGGCCCTCGAGGGTCACGTTGATGCCGATGTCGCCGAGCGCCGACTTCACGATCGGGGCGATCAGCGGGTCGTCGTACTGGTTGGTCGCGTAGCTGACCGTCAGGTCGAAGCCGTCCACGCCGGCGTCGCGGAGCAGCGCCCGGGCCTTGTCCACGTTCGTGGCGTAGGTCCAGTACTCGTCGGTGTAGCCGGGGTAGGACGTGGGCAGCGGGCTGTGGACCGGCTTGGCGGTGCCCAGGTAGACGCTCGAGAGGATCTCGTCGTAGGGCATGGCGTAGGCGATCGCCTGCCGCACCCGGTAGTCGGCCAGCGGCCCGTACTTGGTGTTCAGCTGCAGCGACTTGATCTGGTTCGACTCGTAGCTGGTCACCGAGAGCTTCGCCTGCTCGGCCTGCTTGATCTGCGGCGGCGTCAGCTTGACCGCGATGTCGGCGTCGCCGGCGCGCAGCAGGGCCGCGCGGTTGGCGCTGGTCGGGACGGCGTTCCACACGACCTTGCTGTAGGCGGGCTTCTCGCCGTAGTAGTGCGGGTTCACGTCGAGGTGGACGTACTGACCCTTGCGGTAGTCGGTGACCGCGTACGGGCCGAACCCGGCGGTGTTCTGGGACAGCCAGTCGCGCGCCCACGGGTCGTCGGAGGTGGCGTGCTCCTGGGCCGCGACGGAGTCGACGAGCCCGGAGTAGAGCTTGGCCGCGTTGACCTTGAGGAAGATCGGGCTGGGGTTGTCGAGCTCGAAGCGGACCGTGTGCTGGTCGACCTTGACGACCTGCTTGTCCGCGGTGACGCCCATGGCGTTGGCCATGAACGCGCCGGTCTGCTTGAGCGCGAGGTTGCGCTCGTAGGACCACACGACGTCGTCGGCGCTGAGGGTGTTGCCCAGCGAGGACTTGACGTCGCTGCGCAGGTGGAAGGTGTAGGTCTTCAGGTCGTCGGAGACGTCGATCTGCTCGGCGAAGCCGTTGGCGATCCCGCCCCGCACGCCGGGGCGCAGGACGTCGGCCATCAGCACGCCGCCCGGGCCGGCGACCTTGTCGAAGGCGACGATGTCGCCGCCGTAGCAGTTCGCGACGATGTTCTCGCCGGTGTCCTGGGCGCCGTTGGTGTCGGTGTCGAAGCTCGGCGGGGTGTCGGAGTCCACGTAGACGAGGGTCCGGGAGCCGCTCTGGCCGGAGCCGCCCGATGCCGAGCACGCGGAGAGCCCGGCGACCGCCGCGGTCGCCAGCGTGCCCTTGAGGAACCAGCGGCGGGAGAGGTGCGTGTTCATGGGTCTTGCCTTTCGCCCGGAGGGCCGCAGAGGGCGGGCCCAGGAGGAGGGAGGCGGTTGCAGACCCGACCACGACCGCCGCTGCGCCACCGTATTAGTTGTTGAACGATCCTGCAATCAAATCGGTCAATGTTTGATTGAATGCGGATTCGCGTCCACGACGGGAGAGTGGGACCCATGAACGCAGGACCTTGGCTCGCCGAGCTGAGCTCGGGCAGCGCCGCGCTCTCCCGCCGCAGCACCGCCGAACGGGTGGCGGGCCTGCTGCGCACCCACGTCATCGAGGGCCGGATCCCCCCGGGGACCCGGCTGTCGGAGGAGGACATCGCGGCCGCGGTCTCGGTCTCCCGCAACACCCTGCGCGAGGCGTTCCGCCTCCTCGTCCACGAACGGCTGCTCGTGCACGAGCTGAACCGGGGCGTCTTCGTCCGGGAGGCCTCCCTCGACGAGGTCGCCGACCTGTTCCGGCTGCGCCGGGTGCTCGAGTGCTCCTCGGTCCGCACCCCGGAGCCGCCCGAGGCCGCGGTGGCGCGGCTCCGGTCGGCGGTGTCGGAGGGCGAGACCGCCGCCCGCGAGGGGCAGTGGCAGGAGGTCGGCACCGCCAACATGCACTTCCACCTCGCGGTGGGGGCCCTCGCCGGGAGCCCGCGGATCGACGAGCTGATGGAGCAGCTGATGGCGGAGCTGCGCCTGGTCTTCCACGTGATGGCGGCGCCCCAGAAGTTCCACGCGCCCTACCTCGAGGACAACGCCCGGATCTGCGCCCTCGTCCAGGCCGGCCGCGGCGAGGAGGCCGCGGCGCTGCTCGACACCTACCTGACGCGCGCCGAGCAGCAGCTGGTCCAGGCGTACCGGGTCGTCGCCAACGCCACCGCCAGCGCGTAGCGCAGCGGCCGTGGCGGCCGTGGCGGCCGCGCCGAGCGGTGCCGAGAACGAGCAAGGGCCGGACCCATCGGGTCCGGCCCTTGGCACACGTGCGCGAGGGGGGAGTTGAACCCCCACGCCCTTTCGGGCACACGGACCTGAACCGTGCGCGTCTGCCTATTCCGCCACTCGCGCGTGAAGCGGGGGTAACGGTATCCCAGCGCGTCGGTTTGGCCCAAACCGGGGCAGTACGGCCCATCCCGTTACGATCGACGCAGCCCGGCGGGTGCCGGGTGGCACTGCGTGCCGTGACGAGGTCGACAGTCGGGGGACCTCCTCGTGCGGTTTGACCGGCCCGCGAGCGGGCACGACCACCGGGACTGCGAAGGAGGCGGTGTGGGCGGACTCCAGCGCCTCGAGCACAGGCTCGAGCAGATGATCTCGGGCGCGTTCGCCAAGGCCTTCCGCTCCGCGGTGCAGCCGGTCGAGATCTCCGCGGCGCTCCAGCGCGAGTGCGACAACAACGCCCAGATCCTCTCCCGCGACCGCCGGCTGGTCCCCAACGACTTCCACGTCGAGCTGTCCCCGACCGACCTCGACCGGCTCTCGGCGTACGACGTCGCGCTGGCCGAGGAGATGGCGCAGCAGCTGAAAGCCCACGCCGACCAGCAGGGCTACGCGTTCCCCGGGCCGATCTCGATCGCCTTCGAGCCGGCCGAGGACCTGACCACCGGGCGGTTCCGGATCCGCAGCCGCGCGCAGGCGAAGGTCACCAGCCACGCCACCCCGACGCAGGTCGGGCGCGCCCGCGCCGTCCTCGAGGTCAACGGGACCCGGCACCCCCTCCAGCCGCCCGGGCTGGTGGTGGGCCGCGGCACCGACGCCGACGTCCGGATCAACGACCCTGGCGTCAGCCGCCGGCACGTGGAATTCGTGGTCGAGGGAGGCGGCTCCGGACTGCTGATCAAGGCGGTCGACCTGGGCTCGACCAACGGCATGCTGGTCGACGGCCACCGGATCACCTCGACCTCCCTGCACGACGGGTCGCAGGTGAAGATCGGCAACACGACGATGACCGTCCGGGTCCTCGAGGAGCGTGATCACTAGCGTGTCCGAGCTGACCCTCTTCCTCATCCGCATCGCCTACCTGGCGATCCTGTGGATCTTCGTGCTCTCGGCCATCTCGGTGATCCGCTCCGACATGTTCGGCGCGCGCGTCCCCGAGGCCGCCCGCGGGGCCCGCACCGGCAAGGCGCCCAAGCCCCCGAAGCAGCCCAGCCGCCGCAAGGGCGCCCCGACGCACGTGCTGGTGACCGCCGGCTCCAACACCGGCGAGCGCGCCGAGCTCGACCAGGCGCCGATTCTCATCGGCCGGGGCGCCGACGCCGCGATCCGGCTCGACGACGACTACGTCTCCACCCGGCACGCCCGGATCGCCGCCTCCGGCGACCAGTGGTTCGTCGAGGACCTCGGCTCCACCAACGGGACGTACGTCGGCACGGTCCGGATCACCCAGCCGACCACCATCAGCCTCGGCACCCAGGTCCGGATCGGGAAGACGGTCCTGGAGCTCAGGAAGTAGGCCGCGATGACCGCGACCCCCGAGCCCCCGGCCGGAGACCAGTCCGGAGCCGCCCTGCGGCTGCGGTACGCCGCCGTCTCCGACGTCGGCCGGGTCCGCAAGGACAACCAGGACTCCGGGTACGCCGGCCCGTGGCTGATCGCCGTGTGCGACGGGGTCGGCGGCGCCGCCCGCGGCGACATCGCCTCGGCGACCGCGATCGCCCAGCTGCGCAAGCTCGACGTACCGCCCACCGACGACCCCGACCACGACCTTCTGGCCCGGGTCGCGGGCGCCCTGCACCGCGCGCACGACCGGATCGGTGAGCTCGTCGACGAGGACCCCGCGCTCAACGGCACCAGCACCACGGCGACCGTGGCGCTCTTCGACGGGTCGCGGGTGGGCGTCGGCCACGTCGGCGACAGCCGCGGCTACCTGTTCCGCAACGGGGAGATCAGCCGGATCACCGCCGACCACACCTTCGTCCAGACGCTCATCGACGAGGGCCGGATCACCGAGGAGGACGCCCGCGTCCACCCGCACCGGAACCTGATCCTCAAGGCCCTCGACGGTGTCCACGAGGCCGAGCCCGACCTGTTCGTGCTCGAGCTCGCCGTCGGCGACCGGCTGCTGCTCTGCAGCGACGGCGCCAGCGGCGTGCTGTCCGACGGCCGGCTCGCCGACATCCTCAACAGCGGCAGCCCCGAGTTCGCCGCCGTCGAGCTGGTCCGCGCCAGCCTGGAGGCCGGCAGCAGCGACAACGTCACGTGCCTGGTCGCCGAGGTCGTGCCCGACGACGGCAGCCCCCTCCCCGAGCCGCTGGTGGTCGGCGCGGCCGCCGAGCGGCGCTCGGCGTACCGCAGCCGCGGCGCCATGGGCGGGCTGTTCCGCGGCCACCGCTCCGGCGACACCGGCGAGCTGGAGCCGGTGCGGGCCGACATCCCCGAGGACCTGCCGGCGTACGCCATCACCGCCGACCCGATCGACCCCGAGGCGGCGCGCTACGCGCCCCGGGCGCCGCGCCGGTTCGTGTGGCTCAAGCGGCTCTTCGCCCTGCTGCTCGTCGCCGGCCTCGCCTGGGTCGGGCTCGCGTGGGCGTACTCCTGGACCCAGGACCAGTACTACGTCGGCGAGCAGGACGGCACCGTGGTGATCTACCGCGGCGTCAACACCCAGCTCGGGGGCATCGAGCTGTCCGAGCCGTACGAGACCACCGACGTCCGGCTGGACCGGCTCAGCGAGATCGAGGCGGACCGGATCCGGGAGGGCATCCCCTACGACAGCCTCGACGAGGCGGAGTCCAAGGTCCAGGACCTCGCCTCGCACCAGGAAGACCCGCAGCCGGAGTCGTCCTCGTGATGGCGCAGCAGGGCGCGCTGATGGGCTTCGTGCACCGCCGCCGGCGGGGCGCGGAGCTGTTCCTGCTGGTCCTCGCGCTGCTGGTCGGGATCGGCGCGTACGTCGCCGTCGGGCTCGGCGTCGACCAGGAGGTTCCCGCCAACCTGTTCGCGTACGGCGGCTGGCTGGCCGCGCTGCTCATCGGCTCGCACGTGGTGATCCGCCTGGTCGCGCCGTACGCCGACCCGGTGCTGCTGCCCGTGGTCGGCGCCCTCAACGGCCTCGGGCTCGCGGTGATCCACCGGCTCGACCTGGCCGCCGAGGCGGAGGGCAAGCCGCACGCCTTCGCCCAGCAGCAGCTGATCTGGATGACGCTCGGGGTGATCCTGTTCGTGACGACGCTGGTGGTCCTGCGCGACCACCGGGTGCTCCAGCGCTTCACCTACACCAGCGGGCTGGCCGCGATCGTGCTGCTGCTGCTGCCGATGCTGCCCGGCATCGGACGGACCATCAACGGCGCCCGGATCTGGATCCACCTCGGCCCGTTCAGCTTCCAGCCCGGCGAGATCGCCAAGGTGCTGCTGGTGATCGCGTTCGCCGGCTACCTGGTGCTGCACCGCGACGCGCTCGCGCTCGCCGGCCGTCGGGTGGTGTTCGTCGACCTGCCGCGGGGCCGCGACCTCGGCCCGGTCCTCGCGATGTGGCTGGTCAGCCTCGGCATCCTGGTCTTCCAGCACGACCTGGGCTCGAGCCTGCTGTTCTTCGGCCTCTTCCTGATCGTGCTGTACGTCGCGACCGAGCGCCCCGGGTGGCTGGTCGTCGGCGGGCTGCTGTTCGTCGCCGGCGCGACCACGGCGTACTACCTGTTCGCGCACGTCCGGATCCGCTTCGACATCTGGCTGCACCCGTTCGACTACTACGCCGCCGAGCAGGGCGGGCAGAGCTACCAGCCCGTCGAGGCGATGTTCGGCATGGGCTGGGGCGGGCTGATCGGCCGCGGGTTCGGCGACGGCGACCCGTTCCGCGTGCCCTACGCCAACTCCGACTTCATCCTGGCCGCGATCGGCGAGGAGCTCGGCCTGACCGCGGTGATCGCGATCATCATGATGTACGGCTTGATCGTCGAGCGCGCGCTGCGCACCGCGCTGATCTGCCGCGACGGCTTCGGCAAGCTGCTCGCCACCGGCCTCGGCAGCGTCTTCGCGCTCCAGGTGTTCGTGGTCGTCGGCGGCGTGACCGGCCTGATCCCGCTCACCGGCCTCACCACGCCGTTCCTCTCGTACGGCGGCTCGTCGCTGATCGCCAACTGGGTGATCGTCGCGCTGCTGCTCCGCATCTCCGACCAGGCCCGGCGCCCCGTCCCGCAGCTCTCCGACGACACGACGGCGATCGACTCAGACGCCACTCAGGTGGTGAAGCTGGGATGAGCAGCGTGGTGGTCACGACATGAACAAGCCGATCCGGACGATCTCGATCTTCTGCCTGCTGCTCTTCCTGGCGCTGATGGTCAACGCGACCTACCTCCAGTACTGGAAGGCCGGCAAGCTCAACGACGACCCGCGCAACCGGCGCGAG
This sequence comes from Nocardioides aquiterrae, assembly GCF_039526625.1. Lineage (NCBI taxonomy): Bacteria > Bacillati > Actinomycetota > Actinomycetes > Propionibacteriales > Nocardioidaceae > Nocardioides > Nocardioides aquiterrae. The sequence continues at coordinate 146,872 of NZ_BAAAJE010000001.1, read as the reverse complement.
CTGGTCGCGTCGTACTCCCGCGAGCGCGGCGCGATCCTGGTGGGCCGCAACAACCCGGTCGCCAAGAGCGTGGAGTCCGACGACGAGTACAAGTACCAGCGGACCTACCCCAAGCCGATGGAGTACGCCCCGATCACCGGCTGGTTCTCCTACTACAGCTCCACCGGCATCGAGCGCACCGAGAACGACGTGCTCTCCGGCGAGGACTCCCGGCTGTTCGTCACCAAGCTGGTCGACCTGCTCAGCAACGACCCGCCGCAGGGCGGCAACGTGCTGCTGACCGTCGACCCGAAGGCGCAGGACGCGGCGTACGACGGGTTGAAGGCCCTCGGCGCGAACGTGCAGGGCGCGGTGGTCGCGCTCGAGCCGGCGACCGGCAAGGTGCTGGCGATGACGTCGCTGCCGACGTACGACCCGAACAAGCTCGCGTCGCACGACCTCCAGGAGGTCACCCAGGACTTCAAGCGGCTCAACGAGGACCCCACCCAGCCGCTGCTCAACCGGGCGATCCAGACCCGGCTGCCTCCCGGCTCGACGTTCAAGGTCGTCACCGCGGCGGCGGCGATCGACAAGGGCCTCTACACCGCCGACGACCTGGTGCCCGGCGGCTCGACCTACCAGCTGCCGCTGACCCACGGCCCGACCGGCCTGATCGACAACGAGGGCCGCTCGTGCGGCGCGAACGGGCAGAAGATCCCGTTCACACAGGCGATGGAGCAGTCCTGCAACACCTCGTTCGCGCAGATCGCGGAGCAGGTCGGCGCCGAGGACATGGTCAAGACCGCCGAGGGCTTCGGCTTCAACAGCCACTACTTCGACGACCTGACCCCGCAGGCGGAGTCGGTGTTCCCGACCGAGCTCGACGACGCCCAGCTGGGGCAGACCGGCTTCGGGCAGTTCGACGTCTCGGCCACGCCGCTGCAGATGGCGATGGTGGCGGCCGGGCTCGCCAACGGCGGCACCGTGATGCGGCCCTACCTGGTCGACTCGGAGCTGTCCGCGGACTTCGACGTGCTCGACCAGACCGACCCGCAGGAGCTCTCCCGGGCCGTGTCGTCGACCACGGCGAGCGAGGTCACCAAGCTGATGGTCTCGACGGTCGACAACGGCACGGCGTCGCCGGCCGCGATCCCCGGCATCTCCGTGGCCGGCAAGACCGGCACGGCGCAGACCGGGACGGACCGGTCGCCGTACGCGTGGTTCATCTCGTTCGCGCCCGCCGACAACCCGCAGGTCGCGGTGGCCGTGATGATCCAGAACGCCGACATCCCCCGCAGCGAGATCGCGGGCGGCCTGCTCGGCGGCCCGATCGCGAAGGCCGTGATGGAGGCGGTGATCAAGTGACCGAGACACCCGAGGCGAGGTACGCCGACGACGGCCGGCGCTACCGGCTCGACAGCCGCATCGCCACCGGCGGCATGGGCGAGGTGTGGCGGGCGACCGACACCAACCTGGGCCGCGAGGTCGCGGTCAAGCTGCTCAAGGACGAGTACGCCGACGACCCGTCGTTCCGCGCCCGCTTCGAGGTCGAGGCGCAGCACGCCGGCGCCCTGCACCACCACAACATCGCCACGGTCTACGACTACGGCGCCGGCCCCGGTCGCCCGTACCTGGTGATGGAGCTCGTCGACGGGCAGCCGCTCTCGGCGCTGCTGCGGCCCGGCGTCCCGATGGACCCGGACGCGGTGCGCGAGCTGCTCACCCAGGCCGCCGACGGGCTGGCCGCCGCGCACGCCGCCGGCATCGTGCACCGCGACGTGAAGCCGGCCAACCTCCTCGTCACGCCGGACCGGCAGGTCAAGGTCACCGACTTCGGCATCGCCCGCGCGGCCGAGGGAATGGGCCTGACCCAGACCGGCGAGGTGATGGGGACCCCGCAGTACCTCTCCCCCGAGCAGGCGGAGGGCCGCACCGCGACGCCCGCGTCCGACGTGTACTCGTTGGGCGTCGTCGCGTTCGAGAGCCTCGCGGGCCGCCGGCCCTACGTCGCCGACACCGCGGTGGCCACCGCGCTGGCCCACCTGCGCGAGCCGGTGCCGGACCTGCCGGACTCGGTGCCGCCCGACCTGGCCGCCGTCGTCCGGCGGGCGATGGCCAAGCTCCCGCAGGACCGGTACGCCGACGGCGCGGCGCTGGCCGCCGCGCTCCGCGACCCGCGCACCGCGGCCCAGCAGGCCGCGGCGATCCCGCCCGTCGACAACACCCAGGTGCTGGCACCGGTGCTGGCGCCGCAGCCGACCCTCCACGCCGGGCCGACCGCCGGCCACCAGCCGGAGGACGGTGCGCGGATCCGCCGCCGGAACGCGCTCTGGCCGGCCCTCGCCGTCCTCGCGCTGGTCATCGCGGTCGTCGTCGCGGTGGTCCTCATCGCCCAGGCGATGGACGACGGGACCCCGACCGACCAGCCCACGCACAGCCCGAAGCCCGCGCACACGCGGTCGTCGACGACGCCCAGCGAGCAGCCGGCCTCCGAGACGCCGAGCCCGACGCCCACGCCGTCCGAGACCCCGACGCCCACCCCCACGCCGTCCGACACCCCGACGCCGACCCCGTCGGACACCCCCACCCCGACCCCCTCGGACACCCCCACGCCCACCCCCACGCCGACCGGAACCCCGGCGTCCGAACCCGCCGCGACCCCCACCAGTTGAGGCAAAGGAACCAGCGTCGATGACCAACCAACAGCCGACCCTGATCGGGGGCCGCTACGAGCTCGGCGAGCTCCTGGGCCGCGGGGGCATGGCCGAGGTCCGCAAGGGCACCGACACCCGGCTCGGCCGGGTCGTGGCGGTCAAGCGGCTGCGCACCGACCTCGCCAGCGACGCGACGTTCCAGGCCCGGTTCCGCCGCGAGGCGCAGTCCGCGGCCTCGCTCAACCACCCCGCGATCGTGGCCGTCTACGACACCGGCGAGGAGCCGGCCGCGGACGGCTCCGGCATCTCCCAGCCCTACATCGTGATGGAGTACGTCGCGGGCCGGACCCTGCGCGACATCCTCCGCGAGGGCCGCAAGATCCTGCCCGAGCGCGCGCTGGAGATCACCAGCGGCGTGCTCTCCGCGCTCGACTACAGCCACCGCGCCGGGATCATCCACCGCGACATCAAGCCCGGCAACGTGATGCTCACGCCCAGCGGCGACGTCAAGGTGATGGACTTCGGCATCGCCCGCGCGATCAGCGACGCCTCGTCGACGATGACCCAGACCGCGGCCGTGGTCGGGACCGCGCAGTACCTCTCCCCCGAGCAGGCCCGCGGCGAGACCGTCGACTCCCGGTCGGACGTCTACTCCGCCGGCTGCCTGCTCTACGAGCTGCTCACCGGCCGGCCGCCGTTCGTCGGCGACAGCCCGGTGGCGGTCGCCTACCAGCACGTGCGCGAGCCCGCCGTACCCCCGTCGGACCACGACACCGACCTCCCGCCCGAGGTCGACGCGATCGTGATGAAGGCGCTGGCCAAGCGGGTCGAGGACCGCTACCAGTCGGCCGCCGCGATGCGCAGCGACATCGAGCGGTACCTCGCCGGCCGGCCGGTGCACGCCCCGATCCCGTCGCCGGCGCCGGCGAGCCCGCCGCCGTCGTACCCGACCGCGGCCACCGCCGTCGTCCCCCCGCCGCCCGAGGACGACGACTCGCGCGGCCGCACCGGCCTGCTCATCGCGCTCGGCCTGCTGCTCGTCGTGCTGATCGCGGGCGCGGCGTACCTGATGCCCCGGCTGTTCGAGTCGGCGCCCGAGCAGGTGCCGACACCCGACGTCGTCGGCAAGACCGAGAACCAGGCCCGGTCGCTCATCGGCGACGCCGGCCTCGCCGTCGGGAGCATCGACCGCGCGAACAGCGACACCGTCCCCGCCGGGAAGGTGATCAGCCAGGACCCGGCGCCCGACCGGTACGTCGACCCCGAGACCGCGGTGAACCTCGTCATCTCGCTGGGCAAGCCGGAGGTGCAGGTCCCGTTCGTGGTCGACATGACCAAGGAGGAGGCCAAGGCGACGCTCGAGGAGGCCGGGCTCGAGGTGCGCCTGCAGGAGGAGGACTCCGACGAGGACCAGGGCACGGTGATCCGCACCGACCCCTCGCAGGGCCAGTCCGTCGCCGCGGGCACCACCGTCACCGTCTACTACTCCGACGGCCCGGAGGCGATCCCGGACGTGGTGGGGCTGAAGCAGCCGGAGGCCAAGAACAAGATCCGCAACGCCGGCTTCCAGGTCGAGGTGATCGAGAACCCGAACACCACCGAGCCCGCCGGCACCGTGCTCAGCCAGTCGCCGCAGGGCGGCCAGACCGCCGACCAGGGCACCACGGTGACGATCGTGGTGTCGAGCTACCAGCCGACCGAGTCCCCGTCGCCGAGCGAGTCCCCCAGCGAGTCCCCGACCGAGTCCCCGAGCGTGGTGGTGCCGCGGGTCAGCTCGCCGGAGCCGAGCGCAGGGGAACGGCGAAGCTGAGGTCGCGTAGGCCGTCGTACGCCGGCGCGGTGACCAGCGGCTCGAGCTGGAGGTCCCAGCCGACCGAGATCGCCGGGTCGGCGGCCTGCTCGCGGTAGGTCTGGAGGTACGGGTCCTCCTCGATCGCGGTGAGCAGTGCGCCCTGGTCGCCGACCGCCTGGATCGTGTAGGGCTGCGGGTAGGGCACGCCCTGGAGCTGGACGGCGTTGCCCTCGCACTTGATGCCGGTCGTGCTCACGATGCGCTGGCCCTCGACGGTCACCGCGGTGGCGCCGCCGTTCCAGAGCGCGTTGACCACGGCCTGGATGTCCTGCTGGTGGACCAGGAGCAGGTTGACGTTGCCGGTCGTGGAGTTGATGACGTCCTCGGGCGCGTCCGACAGCGTGATCGTCAGGCCGGGGCCGCTGCGCGGCCGCATGCCGGCGGGGTCCTCGAGCCGGTCGATGGTGCGGTGGATCCGGTCCACGTCCTTGTCGCTCATCCCGGCGCTCAGCGCCTGCACCTGGGCGTCGAGGTCGGAGACCTGCCGGCGCAGGGCGTCGTACTGGTCGGACTCGTCCTTCACCAGCGACGCCAGGTCGGTGTAGCGGCCGGGTCGCAGGTCGGTGCCGCCGCTGTTGTGAGCGCTGACGATGAACAGCGCGCCGCAGAGCAGCACGACGACCGGCGTACCGAGCCGCCACGCGCCGCGGGGCCGGCGGGGTTGCGGGGTGAGGAGGCGGGGCCGCGGGCGCCGGGCGTCCTCGGCGTCCGGGGGCTGCACGTGGGATCCTCCGGTCACGACGACTAGGGTACGTGGCAGTTGTCGACCCACCACGATCCAGGAGCACCCGTGGCCAAGGCCAAGCTGGACCCCCTCGCCCCCGTCCGGGGCCCGATCTTCACGCCGCGCTTCATCATCGCGCTGGTGATGATGGTGCTGGGCATCGCCTGGATCGTGTACTACTACACCGCGGTGCGGGTCGACCCCACGGCGTTCCCCGCCCCCGACCCGGGCAGCCCGAAGTTCATGGCCGACCTCGGCAACTGGAACTACCTCATCGGCTTCGGCCTGCTGCTGCTCGGCCTGGCGATCTCCGCGCACCCCTCCACCCCGCTCGGTCGTGGCCGCGGCGTCGTGGTCGGCATGCTGGGCTGCTTCCTGATCGGCCTGTTGTGGATCTGCACGTACTACGTCTTCAGCAACGACATCTCGAGCATCCCGGTGCTCGACGACCTCGGCCAGAAGAACCTGATCGTCGGTATCGGCTTCATGGCGGTCGGCTTCACCTTCGCGACGCGCTGGGAGTGAGTCGGCGCAGTCAGCCCGTTCTCCACAGACCGGCCGGTCCTTCGGGACCGGCCGGTTTTGCACATCTGGGGACAAGGGTGTGGAGAACTACACGGATGTAGTTCTCCACAGGTCAGTCCACAGCTGTGCACTTCCGGCCACCCGCCGAGTCGGCGCGAATGCAGACGCCCACCCCGCCGAGTCGGCGCGAATGCAGACGCCCACCCCGCCGAGCCGGCGCGAATGCAGACGCCCACCCCGCCGAGCCGGCGCGAATGCAGACGCCCACCCCGCCGAGCCGGCGCGAATGCAGACGCCCACCCCGCCGAGCCGGCGCGAATGCAGACGCCCCGTCCGGGCAGCCTGCACTGGCGCCGACTCGACACCCGCCGGGCCTGCACTGGCGCCGACTCGACACCCGCCGGGCCTGCACTGGCGCCGACTCGGCACCCGCCGGGCCTGCACTGGCGCCGACTCGACACCCGCCGGGCCTGCACTGGCGCCGACTCGACACCCGCCGGGCCTGCACTGGCGCCGACTCGACACCCGCCGGGCCTGCACTGGCGCCGACTCGGCGTCAGGTGAGGGCGGCGACGCGGAGGATGGTCGCGAGCGCGACGAGCGCGACGACGGCGACCAGGCCGCAGACCTGGAACGTGGTCCGGCGCGGGCCGCGCGGGGCGTAGACGAGGATGCCGGCGATCACGACGCCGCCGACGAAGCCGCCGAGGTGGCCCTGCCAGGAGATGCCGCTGACGCTGATCGTCAGGAAGAAGTTGATGCCGATCCAGAGCAGGATCCCCTGGACCTGGGCGCGCAGCTTGAGCGCGACGACGAGCAGGGCACCCATCAGGCCGAAGATCGCGCCCGAGGCGCCGACGGTCGCCTGCTGCTCGGGAGCGGCCCACAGGACCAGCGCCGACGCGGCGAACAGCGAGAGGAAGTACAGCGCGAGGAAGCGGGCGCGGCCGATGACCAGCTCCAGCTGCGGCCCGAGGATGTAGAGCGCGAACATGTTGAACGCGATGTGCAGCAGAGCGACGTGGGTGAAGCCGCTGGTGAGCAGCTGCCACCAGGCGCCGTCCGCGACTCCGGGCAGCCAGGTGCCGTTGACCGACTGGCAGACGGCCTCGCTGTGGATGTTCGGGTAGTAGTTCTCCAGCGCACCCGTCGGGGCGCACCGGCCCAGCGGGATCAGCTGCAGCGCCGCCAGCAGCCGGCTGCCGCCACCGCCGGTGGCGACGATCGCCAGCCACACCACGGCGTTGATGCCGATGAGCACGAACGAGGTGATGCCGGCGTTGGTGGGCCGCAGCCCGCCGAACGCGGTGCGGCCGCTGCGGGTCGTGCGCTTGCCCTCCGCCACGCACTCGGGGCACTGGAAGCCGACCGCGGCGTCGCGCATGCAGTCCGGGCAGATCGGCCGGTCGCAGCGCTGGCAGCGGATGTACGACTCCCGGCCGGGGTGCCGGTAGCAGGTCGGCACCCCGGTCTCGGGGGTCGGCGGTTGCGACAAGGCGGGGCCTCGGTCAGCCGCGCTTGATCTCGACGGACTCGATCACGACCGGGTCGGCGGGCCGGTCGCCCGGGCCGGTCTCGGTCGTGGCGATCGTGTCGACGACGTCGCGCGAGGCCTGGTCGGCGACCTCTCCGAAGATCGTGTGCTTGAAGTTCAGCCACGGGGTCGCGCCCACGGTGACGAAGAACTGCGAGCCGTTGGTGCCCGGGCCGGCGTTCGCCATGGCCAGCAGGTAGGGCTTGTCGAAGGTCAGCTCGGGGTGCGGCTCGTCCTTGAACGTGTAGCCGGGGCCACCGGTGCCGGTGCCGAGAGGGCAGCCGCCCTGGATCATGAACCCGGAGATCACCCGGTGGAAGGTGAGCCCGTCGTAGAACGGACCGGTCCGGCCGTTGCCCGCGTCGTACGGCTTCGTGCCCTCGGCGAGGCCGGTGAAGTTCGCGACGGTCTCGGGCGCGTGGTCCGGGAACAGGTTCAGGGTGATGTCGCCCCGGTTGGTGTGCAGAACGGCCTGGTCAGCCATGAGTGCCTCTCGCGTCTGGTGGGTACACCGTGGGCGTACCTCGGGCTGAATGTGCGTCCCTGATCCTCGCACGACCGCCAAGCGCACGCGCCGGTGGTTGGCTCCCGGGTGTCATGATCGGATGACAAGACACGACGAGAGGAAGTGCCGACGATGGGCCTGCGCAAGAACAAGTCCCTCCTCGACCAGACGACCGAGAGCGTCAGTCAGTACGCCGAGCAGGTGAAGCCGCACCTGGAGTCGGCCGTCGCGACGGCGAAGGAGAAGGCCGGCCCCGCACTCGCCGACGCGAAGGCCAAGGCCGGCCCCGCACTCGCCGACGCGAAGGCCAAGGCCGGCCCCGCACTCGCCGACGCGCGCGCGAAGGCGGCACCCGTCGTCGCGTCCGGCGCCGCGCTCGCCGCCGAGAAGATCGCCGCCGGCGCCAGCATCGCGGCCGAGAAGGCCGCCGAGGCGGCCCAGGCCGCGGCCGACAAGGTCGAGGAGGTCGCGAGCCCGCCGAAGAAGAAGGGCGGCAAGCTCAAGAAGCTGCTGATCCTCACCGGCGTCGCCGCCGCGGTCGCGTTCGTCGCCAAGAAGCTGCAGGGCAGCGGCGAGAGCGAGAACTGGCAGTCGTCGTACACGCCGACGCCCGCGCCGCGGCCGGCGAACGAGGAGGGTGGCGCGTCCCCCGACGAGGCGATCGCCGACTCCGCCGAGGCGCCGCACCCGGTCACCACGCCGGACGACCCGGCCGACGTCGTCGACGTCGACGACGACAAGAAGTAGCCGGCTCAGCCGACCGGCTCGGGGCGGTTCTCCTCGATCCACACGTCGATCCGCTCCCACCAGGCGAACAACCAGTCGATCCGCTCGTCACGGCCGGCGGGGATCTCGTCGCGAGGCACCTGCCACCAGCGCATCACGATGCGCTTGTCCATCGGCAGCTCGCGCCAGATGTCGCCGACCGTGACGAGGTGGTCGAGTCCCGTGTGCGCGACCAGCACCACGTCGGCCTCGGGCGCGGCGTCGAGCGCCGCGAGGAAGCCGCCGGGCCGCGGCGCGAGCACGTGGATCATCCGCTCCGCCCGCTGCGCCATCCGCTCCATCCCGAGCCTGCGCAGCCGGTCGATCGCCCGCTGTCGGCGCTGCGGGGTGAAGTTGCCGCCCTCGGGGAAGATCACGAACGCGTCGTTCTCGTCCAGGCCGCTGGCCAGGGACGCGATCTGGTCCTCGAGCCGGTCGCCATCGCGCGGGTTCGGGGTGATGAACCGGGCCGGGATGCGGCTCAGCAGCACGTCGATCGCCGGGTCCCACGCCAGCGTGTCCTTGAGGACGACCCGCGGCTCGCGGTCGTACCACGCCATCAGCGTGTGGATCAGCACGAACGAGTCGCCCGGGCCCGCGTGCCGGCAGCAGACGAGGATCGGCCGGCCGGGGTGCGCCGCGGGCGTCGGGCCCTCGGTCTCGATCCGCAGCCGCAGCACCCGCCGGGCCTCGCGGAAGAAGACCCACATGGTGCCCTGCACCAGGTCGTAGTGGATCCCTTCGAAGTAGGGCGTGCGCAGCCGCCACCCGAACCCCGAGGCGATCCAGAGCCCGAGCATCACCACCAGCAGCAGCGACTCGCAGGTGAGGTAGACGATCGCGACCCACAGGATGCGCAACGGCCGCAGCCGGCCGGGGAGCACCGGCGAGAGCGCGGCCGCGCCGATCAACCACAGCGGCAGCGTCAGCCACAGCAGCGCGGTGAGCGCGACGACCAGCGGCGCGGTCACCAGGCGCCGCAGCGCCCGGATCACCCCGCCGCCGTTCGCCCCCGGGGTCACAAGGTCTCGTCGAGGTAGGCGACCGACGCGGCGTACGTCTCGTCGATGCGTTGCTGGATCCGCGTGAAGTCCCGGCTGCCGAGCAGGCTGTCGTCCTTGCGGGAGGTGCCGCGCGCCGGCAGCACGTGCGCCTCGACCCCGGGCGGCAGCTCGGCGAGCTCGCGGTTGAACCGGTGCCGACGGGCGATCTCGAACGACACCCGCGCGACCTCCCACGGCCGGCGCGGGACCGACAGGGGGCGGTCCACCCGGCCGACCTGGAGCACGAACACCCGGGTCGCGCCGAGCTGGACGGCCCGGCCGAGCGGGATCGAGTTCACGATGCCGCCGTCGAGGTAGTGCTCGCCGTCGACCTGCGCCGGCGGCAGCAGGCCGGGTACGGCGGCGCTCGCGACCACCGCCGGCACCACCGGGCCGCTGTCGAACCAGTGCTCGGCCGCCCGCTCGATGTTGGCCGCGCAGACCTGGAACCGGACCGGCAGCTCCTCGAAGGTCACGTCGCCGAACTCGTCCTCGAGCGCCTGCCGCAACGGCTTCGACGACCAGAGGTGGGTGCCGGTCGCCACCGCCCGGCGGACCGTGCGCAGCGGGCTGTCGCCGTACACCTGCTGGGTCTGCTGCGACGCGCCCTGCCAGAGCTCGGTGAGCTTGTCGATCACCGACAGCCTCGGCTCGCGGGCGACCATCGCGCCGTTGAGGGCGCCGACGCTGGTGCCGAGCACCAGGTCGGGGGTGATGCCGCGCTCGAGGACCGCGCGCAGCATGCCGACCTCGACGGCGCCGAGCACGCCGCCCCCGCCCAGAACGAAGGCGGTGGTCACGGCGCGGCTCACACTGCGGAGGGTGTCACGAGCTCCGGGTGCTCGGCACGCACCTTGCGGTTGACCTGGTGCTCCATGAAGAAGATCAGCAGCGGGATCAGGCCGGCGGCGAGGTTGAGGATCGTGAAGCCGATCGACCAGCGCAGCTTGCGGGCCAGCAGGAACGTGACGACGACGTACGCCATGAAGGCCCAGCCGTGCGCAACCCACAGGACGCTCAGCGTCTCGCCGAGCTGCTGGAGGCTGCTGCCCTCGGTGGGCAGGTAGCGCAGCGGCAGTGCCACGAACGAGCAGAAGGCGAGCAGGGCCCCCACGACGAACGCGAGCACCCGGTAGGTCGAGAACAGCTTCACGACCCTCAGCCTACGGGGGTGTCCGCGGGCTCCTCCGCGGGCTCCGGCTCGGGCTCCTCGGTCAGCCAGCGCCACCAGATGAACGCCGCGAACGCGCCGAAGAACCACCACTCGATCGCGTAGAGCAGGTTGCGGATGCTGGTGAGCGCGCCCACGTCCGGCAGCTGCGCGAGGTCCGCCCGCTCGAGGCCGGGCTCGGGCTGCTCGGCGACGCCGTACGCGCCGTACAGGTCCTGGTCGACGTGCTGGATGACGTCGGCGATCCGCAGCTGCGGGAGCACGTCGTCGGTCGGGTCGTCGTCCGGCTGGCCGGTGCCCTCGGGCGGCTGGAGCCACGCGGTGAGCTCGGTCGTGCCGGACGGCGGGGCGGGCGCGTCGCCGGGGTGCGCGACCCACCCGCGGACGACGGGCAGCGCGGCGGCGCCCGGTCCGCCGACCGCCAGCGGCGTCACGGCCCAGTAGCCGTCCTGGCCGGCGCGCTCGCGGCCGGAGACGTAGACGGTGCCCGTAGGCACCCAGCTCCCTCGCACGATGACGGGCTGCCCCACCTTCGTGCCCGGGAACGGGTCGTCGGGCCCCATCACCTCGTCGAGCGGAACCGGCGCGGCGTCGGTGAGGTCGGCGGCCTGCGCCTCCCGGTGCGCCTGCCAGGCGCCGTACTGCCACAGGCCGAGGCCCACCGCGATCGCGACGAGCACGAGGGCCAGCAGGTGCGCCCCCCAGAACCGCGGGGCGAGCTTCGCCGTCACCCTCGCTGCCACCCCGCCAGCGTACGGTCCCACCATCTGGTCAGACCACTTGACCACTGGTCTGACCAGTTCGTACCGTCGTCGGCATGCCGCTGCAGCCCGTGCACCGCCGCTCCGTGCCCGACGAGGTCTTCGACCAGGTGCTGTCCGAGGTCGTCGACGGCGGGATCGGCGCCGGCGAGCCGCTGCCCAGCGAGCGCCGGCTGGCCGAGGTGCTCGGCGTCTCCCGCCCGGCGGTCCGCGAGGCGCTGCAGCGGATGGCACAGACCCGGCTGCTCGAGGTCCGGCACGGCGGCGCGACCACGGTCCGCGACTTCCGGCGGTACGCCGGCCTCGACCTGCTGCCGCGCCTGCTGGTGCGTGGCGGCGACCTGGACACCGCGGTCGCGCGGAGCGTGCTCGAGGCCCGGCTCGTGATCGGGCCCGGGGTCGCGGCGCTGGCCGCCGAGCGCGGCGGCCCGGCGCTGGAGGCGACGCTGACCGAGACGCTCGACGCACTGGCCGCGACGGATGACGACGTCGAGCGACAGCTGCAGGCACTCGCGTTCTGGGACCACGTCGTCGACGCCGCCGACTCGATGGTCTTCCGGCTGATGTTCAACAGCCTCCGCGCGGCGTACGAGCCCGCGCTGGAGGCGCTCGCGCCGGTGATGGCCGAGGAGGTGGGCCAGGTCGGCGCCTACCGGGTGCTCACCGCCGCGATCGGCGCCGGCGACCCGGAGACCGCACGGGCCGCGGCCGACCGGGTGCTGCGGCCGGCCACCACCAGCATCCTGTCCGGCCTGTCCGCCCTGGAGGAGTCATGACCAAGAGCACGCCGGAGATCGATCGGCTGGCCGCCGAGCGGCTGGCGGCCGACGAGCAGCGCATCACCGGGTCCCGGCGCACCAACGTCACGCTGGGCTCGGCCTGGCGCTCCTTCTGGCGCGCGCCGAGCCCGTGGCTGATCTCCGCGTTCCTCGTGGCCGCGGTCGCCGGACGGGTGCTGGCCGGACCCGGTTCGTGGTGGGAGCTGCTGATCCCGGCCGGGCTGGTCGCGCTGTTCCCGGTGATCGAGTGGGTCATCCACGTCTGCATCCTGCACTGGCGGCCGCGCCGGCTCGGTCCGGTCGAGATCGACTCGCTGCTGGCCCGCAAGCACCGCGCCCACCACGCCGACCCGCGCGACATCCCGCTCGTGTTCATCCCGTGGCCCGCGCTGGCCTGGCTGCTGCCGGCGTACGTCGTGGTGGCCTGGCTGGCCACGCCGTCCACGACCAGCATGCTCACGCTGCTGGTGTCGGTGTACGGCATCAAGCTCGGCTACGAGTGGACCCACTACCTCGTGCACAGCGACTACCGGCCGCGGTCTCGGTGGTTCCGGTCGGTGTGGCGCAACCACCGCCTGCACCACTACAAGAACGAGCACTACTGGTTCACCGTGACCACGGCCGGCACGGCGGACCGGCTGTTCGGCACCTACCCGGATCCGGCGTCGGTGCGGACGTCGCCGACCGTGCGCGACCTGCACGCGCGGGAGGGCGCTACTCCTTCGTGACGGTGAGCACCGTGAACGTCGTCGAGGGGGCGAGCACCGCGGACCCGAGGTAGGCCACGTCCACCACGTGGGTCCCCGGCCGCAGCCGCGGGAGCCGCACCCGGCAGCGAGCGTCCCGGAGCCGGCACGACCCGGCCCAGTCCGCCACGTCCACCCGGACCCGGCCGGTGGCGCCGTCGACGCGCGCGACCAGCTCCGACCGGTGGCCCCGCGGCACCGAGGCCGGCCGCAGGCGGGCGGTCACCGCGCTCGGGACCGGGCCGACGACCGGCCCGTCGACCGTCACCGGGCTCGGGTCGGTGCCGAGGCGATCGGCGAGGTAGTCCGCGGCGAACGGGTGGTAGCTCAGCCGTACTGACAGCCGCCTCCCCACGTCGTCGACCGTCGGCGTGTACGACGGACCCGCCGCGCCGGCGATCTCGGCACCGTCGCGGAGCCACTGCACCTCGGGGTGGCCGAACTCGGCGACGCCCGCCAGGTAGAGGGCGAGCTGCTCCATCGGGCCGGAGAAGGACACCTCCAGCCGCCCCGGGTCCCACGACACCGGCTCCACCTCGGCCGGCGGGGGCGCAGTCAGGGTGTACGTCGCGAGTCCGCCCGCCACGACGTCGACGACGTCGTCGACGACCGTGTCGTCGCCGGACAGATCCGGCAGCGAGCACGGCGCGACGCCCGCGCACCGCAGCCCGCCCCAGGGCGTCACCGCGGTCACGGCGTACCGCCCCGGCGGCACGACGAAGTCCTCGGTCGCCACACCGCTGGCGCGGTAGGCCTCCGTCCACGTGCCCCCGACCGGCAGGAGCACGATCGCCGCAGCCACGGGCGCGCCCGGGGCGTCCGTCACCGTCACCCGCACCGTGCCGGTGGGTTCGTCGGCCGACGCGGGCGCGACCTGCCCGGTGCCGAGCAGACCGGCCAGGACCAGAGCGACCACCCCGAGTCTCACCTCGTGATCGTGACACGGTCGGGGCCCGGTCGCCGGGATGGTCTGGACGCGGCAGGATGCCGGCATGACGATCCGGCACCTCAACTGCGCGACCATGACCCCGCTCGCCGCGCCGCGGATGGTCGCGCACTGCCTGCTGGTGGAGCGGCCGGAGGGCCTGCTGCTGGTCGACACCGGGTTCGGCGCCGCGGACTGCGCGGACCCGAAGCGCCTCGGGCAGCCGTTCCGCGCACTCGTCCGGCCGGTGCTGGACCCGGCCGAGACCGCGGTGGCGCAGGTGCGCGCGCTCGGGCACGACCCCGCCGACGTCACCGACATCACGCTCACCCACCTCGACCTCGACCACGTCGGCGGGCTGGCGGACTTCCCCGAGGCCCGGGTGCACGTCTTCGCCGACGAGCTCGACGCCGCGCTGCACCCCACCGCGCGGGAGCGGGCCCGCTACCTCGAGGTCCAGCGGGCGCACGGCCCGCGCTGGATCACCCACGACGTCCCCGGCGACGCGTGGTCCGGCTTCGAGTCGGTGACCGCGCTGTCGGACGACGTCCTGCTGATCCCGCTCCAGGGCCACACCCGCGGCCACTGCGGCGTCGCGGTCCGCCGCCCGGACGGCGGCTGGCTGCTGCACGCCGGCGACGCGTACTTCCACGCCTCGGAGAAGCAGACCCCGCCGGCGGCGCCGTTCTCCCTGCGCGCCTTCCAGACGCTGATGGCGGTGCAGAACCGGCGCCGGGTCGCCAACGCCGAGCGGCTCCGCGAGCTGCAGCGGTCGCACGGTGCCGAGGTCACGATCTTCTGCGCGCACGACGCGTCGGAGTACGCGGAACTGGCTCGCCAGGGCGGGCGATAGGCCGAGGCGGCGTCTCCCAGGGCACGAGCCGTTGCGCCCGCGTGGACTGAGCTTCGTCGATCGTGGAGCCTAGGGGACTCGAACCCCTAACCCCCTGCTTGCAAAGCAGGTGCGCTACCAATTGCGCCAAGGCCCCGTGCGGGGCGTGGCCCCACGGGTGAGCGTCAGGAGCGCTCGACCGGGTCGGTCGCCTCGGCCCAGAGCGCCTGCTCCTTCTTGCCCTCGTCGAGCTTGCGCTTGACGACGACGGCGCCGCCGACGGCCAGGAGGAGGAGCAGGATCTTCTTCATGGCTGGCTCCCTCGATGGGCGGGTGGATGCCGGGGATGGTGGGCCTAACAGGACTTGAACCTGTGACCTCTTCCTTATCAGGGAAGCGCTCTAACCGTCTGAGCTATAGGCCCTCGAACCGAGGGGGAACACTACCGGACCGTGCGCGGGCCGGACAAAACGGGGCCGGTGGTTACCGCTCGTCCTCGGCCAGCGTCAGCTCCACGCCGCCGAGCAGCGCGGCCGACATGTTGTAGAGGAACGCGCCGAGGGTGGCGATCGCGGTGATCAGGATGACGTCGACGACGCTCACCAGGATCGTGAAGCCCATGACGCGGGACATCCCGACGTACTTCTCGACGTCCCAGTTGGCGGCGTCCTGGCCGCCGACCACGTCCTGCACGGTCTGGTTGATCGAGTCCCAGACGCCGGCGGCGGCGAGCACCGACCAGATGATGAAGACCGACACCACGGTGACCACGCCGAAGGCGATGGCCAGCAGGAACGACGTCTTCATCACCGACCACGGGTCGATCCGGGTCAGACGGAGCCGGGCCCGGCGCGGCGGGCGCTTGCCCGCCGCGGCCTTCTTCGCGGCCTTGGTCGACTCGGGCTGAGCGTTCGCGCGGTGCTCGTCGGCGGCGTTCGACAGCTTGGCCGAGATCCGTTCGCCGAGGGGGGCGCGCACGGCGGTCTCCTGGCGCTCGGTCATCAGCCCTCACTCTCTCCGTCGGGCTCCGGGGCGGGATCGGTCACGTCGATTGTTGCATCCGTACCCTCATCGGACGATTCGCCAACGTCACCGGTGGTCGGCTGGACCGGCTCGTCGCCGTTCTCCTCGCCGTTCTCCTCGTCCTCGCGGGCCTCGACCGACCGGGCGACCACCGCGACCGCGTCGCCCGCCTTGGGCGACACGAACTTCACGCCCTGCGTCGAGCGGCCGGTGGGCCGGAAGTCGGCGTTGATCGGGCTGCGCACGACCTGGCCGTTCTGGGTGATCGAGAGGACCTCGTCGCCCTCCTCGACGATGAACGCGCCGACCAGCTGGCCGCGGTCCTCGTTCGCCAGCGCCATCGCCTTGATGCCCAGGCCGCCGCGGTTGGTGATGCGGTACTCCGAGATCCGGGTGCGCTTGGCGAAGCCGCCGTCGGTGATCGTGAAGACGTACTGCTCCTTGACGTCCGGCAGCTCGCCGGCCGCGGTGGACTCGCCCGCCGCCTCGGCCCTGGCCTCCGCGGCCTCCTCGGCGGCGACCTGCTCGGCGCGGATCACCGACATCGAGAGCACCGAGTCCTCGGGGGTGCGGAACTTCATGCCGGTCACGCCCGAGGTCGCGCGACCCATCGGCCGCAGCTGCGCGTCGTTCGCCTGGAACCGGATCGCCTGGCCCTTGCGCGACACCAGCAGGATGTCGTCGTTCTCGCTGACCAGCTCGGCGCCGATCAGCTCGTCGTCGTCCTCGCGGAAGTTGATCGCGATCACGCCGGCCTGACGCGGGCTGTTGTAGTCGCCCAGGCGGGTCTTCTTCACCAGGCCGTTGCGGGTGGCGAGCACCAGGTACGGCGCCTGGTCGTAGTCGCGGATCGCCAGCACCTGCGCGATGTTCTCGTCGGGCTGGAACGACAGCAGTCCGGCGACGTGCCCACCCTTGGCGTCGCGCGACGCCTCGGGGAGGTTGTACGCCTTGGTCCGGTAGACCCGGCCGGCGGTGGTGAAGAACAGCAGCCAGTGGTGGTTGGTGGTCGCGATGAAGTGCTCGACCACGTCGTCGCCGCGCAGGCTCGCGCCGCGCACGCCCTTGCCGCCGCGCTTCTGGGTCCGGTACTGGTCGGCGCGGGTGCGCTTGGCGTAGCCGCCGCGGGTGATCGAGACGACCAGGTCCTCGTCCGGGATCAGGTCCTCCATGGAGAGGTCCCCGTCGGCCGCGATGATCTGGGTGCGCCGGTCGTCGCCGTACTTCTCGACGATCTCGCTGAGCTCGTCGGAGACGATCTGCCGCTGCCGGCTGACGTTGGCCAGGATGTCCTCGAGGTCGGCGATGCGCAGCTCGATCTCGGCCAGGTCGTCGATGATCTTCTGCCGCTGGAGCGCTGCCAGCTGACGCAGCTGCATGTCGAGGATGGCGGTCGCCTGGATCTCGTCGATCTCGAGCAGCTCGATCAGGCCCTGGCGGGCCTCGGCCACGTCGGGCGAACGCCGGATGAGCGCGATGACCTCGTCGAGCTGGTCGAGCGCCTTGACCAGGCCGCGCAGCACGTGGGCGCGCTTCTCGGCCTCGCGCAGGCGGTACTCCGTGCGCCGGCGGATGACCTCGACCTGGTGGTCCACCCAGTTGCTGATGAACTGGTCGATCGAGAGGGTGCGCGGCACCCCGTCGACGAGCGCGAGCATGTTGGCGCTGAAGTTGGTCTGCAGCTCGGTGTGCTTGAGCAGGTTGTTGAGGACCACCCGGGCGACCGCGTCGCGCTTGAGCACGACGACCAGCCGCTGGCCGGTGCGGTCGGAGGTGTCGTCGCGGACGTCGGAGATGCCCTGGACCTTGCCGGAGTCGGCGAGCTCGGCGATCTTCAGCGCCAGGTTGTCCGGGTTGACCATGTAGGGCAGCTCGGTGATGACCAGGTTGGTGCGACCGCGGCTGTCCTCGTCGACCTCGATCACCGCGCGCTGGGTGATCGAGCCGCGGCCGGTGCGGTAGGCCTGCTCGATGCCCTGGTGGCCCACGATCAGGGCGCCGTTGGGGAAGTCGGGGCCCTTGATCCGCTCGATGAGGGCGTCCTGGAGCTCCTCCCGGCTCGCGTCGGGGTGCTCGAGCGCCCACTTCGCGCCGTCGGCGACCTCACGCAGGTTGTGCGGCGGGATGCTCGTCGCCATGCCGACCGCGATGCCCGCCGAACCGTTGACCAGCAGGTTCGGGATGCGCGAGGGCAGGACCACCGGCTCCTCGGAGCGGCCGTCGTAGTTGGGCTGGAAGTCGACGGTCTCCTGGTCGATGTCGCGGACCATCTCCATGGCCAGCGGCGCCATCCGGCACTCGGTGTACCGCATCGCCGCGGCGGCGTCGTTGCCCGGCGAGCCGAAGTTGCCCTGGCCGTTGACCAGCGGCGCGCGCATCACCCACGGCTGGGCGAGGCGGACCAGGGTGTCGTAGATCGCGGTGTCGCCGTGCGGGTGGTACTGACCCATGACGTCGCCGACGACGCGCGAGCACTTCGAGAACCCGCGGTCGGGGCGGTAGCCGCCGTCGTACATGGCGTACAGCACCCGGCGGTGCACCGGCTTGAGGCCGTCGCGGACGTCGGGCAGCGCGCGGCCGACGATGACCGCCATCGCGTAGTCGATGTACGCGCGCTGCATCGAGGTCTGCAGCTCGACGGGCTCGATCCGGCCGCCGGGGCCTTGCGGGGGAGTGCCGCCGTCAGTGGGGGTTTCGGTCACGATTGATCTTTCTGGTCGCTTCTACCGGAATCTAGGGATGTCGCTAGACACCTAGATATCCAGGAATCGGACGTCCTTGGCGTTGCGCTGGATGAAGGAGCGGCGCTGCTCGACGTCCTCGCCCATGAGGATCGAGAAGATCTCGTCGGCGTGCGCCGCGTCGTCCAGGGTCACCTGGAGCATCAGCCGCTGCTCGGGGTCCATGGTGGTCTCCCACAGCTCCTTGGCGTTCATCTCGCCCAGACCCTTGTAGCGCTGGACCGGGTTCTCCTTCGGCAGCTTCTTGCCGGCCTCCTGGCCGGCGCGCAGCAGGGCGTCGCGCTCGGCGTCGGAGTAGACGAACTCGTGCTCGTGCGGCTTGCTCCACCGGATCCGGTACAGCGGGGGCTGGGCCATGTAGACGTAGCCGCCCTCGATCAGCGGCTTCATGAACCGGAACAGCAGGGTCAGCAGCAGCGTATTGATGTGGTGGCCGTCGACGTCGGCGTCGGCCATCAGCACGACCTTGTGGTAGCGCAGCTTGTCGATGTCGAACTCGTCCTGGATCCCGGTGCCGAGCGCCGAGATGATCGACTGCACCTCCTGGTTGCCCAGGACCTTGTCGATCCGGGCCTTCTCGACGTTCAGGATCTTGCCGCGGATCGGGAGGATCGCCTGGATCCGCGGGTCCCGGCCCTGCCGCGCCGAGCCGCCCGCCGAGTCGCCCTCGACGATGAAGACCTCGCACTCGGCCGGGTTGGTCGACTGGCAGTCCGACAGCTTGCCGGGCAGGCCGCCGCCGCCGAGCAGGCCCTTGCGCGAGCGCGCGAGGTCGCGCGCCTTGCGCGCGGCCATCCGGGCCTGGGCCGCGGCCTGGGCCTTGCGGATGATCTCGCGGCCCTCGGCCGGGTTCTGCTCGAGCCAGGCGCCGAGCTGGTCGTTGACCACCCGCTGCACGAAGCCCTTGGCCTCGGTGTTGCCGAGCTTGGTCTTGGTCTGGCCCTCGAACTGCGGCTCGCCGAGCTTGATCGAGATGATCGCGGTCAGGCCCTCGCGGATGTCGTCGCCCGACACCCGGTCCTCCTGCTTCTTCATCAGGCCCCACTCCGAGCCCCAGTTGTTGACCAGGGAGGTCAGCGCGGCGCGGAAGCCCTCCTCGTGGGTGCCGCCCTCGTGGGTGTTGATCGTGTTCGCGAAGGTGTGGACCGACTCGGTGAACGAGGTGTTCCACTGCATCGCGACCTCGAGGCTCATGTGGTTCTCGACGCCGTCGGGCGTCTCGGCCTCGAACGAGATGATGGACGGGTTGGCCGCCTGCTTCTTGCGGTTGATGTGCTCGACGTAGTCGACCAGGCCGCGGTCGTAGCGGAACACCTGCTCGACCCCGCCGGTCTCGCCGCGCTTGATGCTGTCGTGCCGGTTGGAGTCGACGGTGTCGGAGACCGTGTCGTCCTCGACCGCGTCGGCGAGCTCGTCGGCCTGGGGACGCTCGTCGCGGACGACGATCTCCAGGCCCTTGTTGAGGAACGCGTACTCGCGGATCCGGGCGGTGATGGTCTCCAGCGAGTACGTCGTGGTCTCGAAGATGTCGGGGGAGGCGTAGAACGTGATCGTGGTCCCGGTGCGCTCGCCGTCCTCCATCGGCCGCACCTCCTCGAGCGGCCCGTCCGGCACACCGATCGAGAAGGTCTGGCGCCACAGGTGCCCGCGGTTCTTCACCTCGGCGATCACCTTGGTGGACAGTGCGTTGACGACCGAGACGCCGACGCCGTGCAGGCCGCCGGAGACCTTGTAGCCGCCGCCGCCGAACTTGCCACCGGCGTGCAGCACGGTCAGCGCGAGCGTCAGCGCCGGCAGCTCCTGCCCGGGCGCGGTGTCGGTCGGGATGCCGCGGCCGTTGTCCTCGACCCGGATCCCGCCGTCCGCCTGGAGGGTCAGCACGATCCGGTCGCAGTAACCGGCCAGCGCCTCGTCGACCGCGTTGTCCACGATCTCCCAGATCAAGTGGTGGAGGCCGCGCTCACCGGTCGAGCCGATGTACATGCCGGGGCGCTTGCGGACCGCCTCGAGGCCCTCGAGCACCTGGATCGCGGAGGCGTCGTACTGCACCTCTCCGGCGGGGGTCTCGATCTTGCCGTCCTCGCTCACGCGCACCTCTTCTTGCGGGCCTCTGACATGGAGAAGGCCGCAGCACGAGGGCTGGACGGCCAACGTCCATGATAGCCCTCAGAACGCCGGATTCCACGTCCTGCCCCACAGGAGTGGGGCGTCTGTGGAGGAAATCCGGCCCGGAGCGGCTCTTGCGCGCCGCTCACGCGGACGAACAGGGGTGCGGACAGGGCCCTGTACGTCGGAGCGGCCGTCAGATCGTCTCCGGCGCGGTCAGCGGATCAGCCGTAGGTGTCGCGCGGGCCGCGACCGTCGCGCACCGAGCGCGGGCCCTTCTTCCAGGTCGGCAGGTGCGGGCCCTGGACGTCGATCACGGTCACGGTCCCGTGGCCGAGCTCCTCGTTGAGTCGGCGGACCAGCGTGGGGGTCAGCAGCCGCAGCTGGGTGGCCCACGCGGTCGAGTCGGTGCGCACCACCAGCCGCCCGTCGGCGAACGTCTCGGGGGTGCAGTGCTGCGCCACCTCGCCGCCGACCAGCTCCCCCCAGCGGCCGAAGACGCCGTGCACCCGCAGGTCGAGGTCCCAGCCGTGGTCGTCGACCAGCCGGCTCACGGTGGCGTCGAGCAGCTGCGGGTCGCGGTCGTCGGGGTGGGCGCCGGAGACCCGGCCACGCCGCGGGGTGTCCTTCTTGCGCAGCTTCTTCCGCGCGGCCGGCGACGCCTTGGCCGTCGCGCGGGTCAGCGCCCGCGCCAGGTCGAGGCCGTCGTCCCGGTGCTCGGGTGCCTCCGGGATCCCGGGCTCGTCACTGCTCACGGACGACCTCGCCGTTCGCGACGGCGTACCGCACACCGGCCAGCGCCGCGGGCACGTCGGCGGCCACCGCCGCGGTCACCAGCACCTGCTCGGCGCCCGCGACCAGGTCGGCGAGCTGGGCGCGCCGCTCGGTGTCGAGCTCGGCGAACACGTCGTCGAGGATGAGGATCGGGTCGTCGCCGTCGGCGCGGAGCAGGTCGTACGACGCCAGCCGCAGCGCCAGCGCGAACGACCAGGACTCCCCGTGCGAGGCGTACCCCTTGACCGGGAGCTCGCCGAGCCGCAGCAGCAGCTCGTCGCGGTGCGGGCCGACCAGCGAGATCCCGCGGTCCAGCTCGTCGCCGCGCCGGCGCTCGACCTCTGCGAGCAGCGCCTCGGTCAGGTCGTCGCGCTCCGTGCGGCCCTCGAGGTCGAACGACGGCTTGTACTCGACGTCGGCGTCGTCCCGGGTGGCGCCGCGGGCGACGGTCTCGTACGCCTTGCCGACGTACGGGCGCAGCGCGTCGACGAGCGCGATCCGCTCGGCGAGCAGCTCGGCGCCGGTGCGCGCGAGGTGGGCGTCCCACACGCCGAGCGTGTCGAGCGCGCCCTTGCTCAGCCGCGCGGTCTTGAGCAGCGAGTTGCGCTGCCGGAGCACCCGGTCGTAGTCGGAGCGGACGCCGGCCAGCCGCGGGGTGCGCAGCACCAGCAGGTCGTCGAGGAACTTCCGTCGATCGCTCGGGTCGCCCTTGACCAGGGTCAGGTCCTCGGGCGAGAAGACCACGGTCCGCACCAGGCCGACCAGCTCGCGGGCCCGGGGGAGGGGCGACCGGTTGATCCGCGCCCGGTTGGACTTCCCGGGGTTGAGCTCGACCTCGAGCACCGCCGTCCGCCCGTCCCGGACCACGGCCGCGCGGACCACCGCCTGGTCGGCCCCGGCGCGGATCAGCGGTGCGTCGGTCGCGACCCGGTGCGACGCCAGCCGGGAGAGGTAGTCGATCGCCTCGACGAGGTTCGTCTTGCCCTGACCGTTGCGCCCGATGAACGCGGTGACCCCCGGCTCGAGCGCGACGTCGGCGGACGCGTACGAGCGGAAGTCGTGGAGGGTCAGGTGCGAGACGTACACAGGGTGGTCGGCTTCCGGGCTTCTAGCGCCTGCCGAGTCGGCGCCATGCGGTGCTCGCGTCGCTGCGCTCCGCTTCCACCGACTCGGCTACGGCTGCGCTGGCTCGCTTCGCTCGCGCGCAGCTCTCCGCATCAGGCACCTGCATCTCCTCCGACCGGCGGCTCGGTGCGGGTGGCGTGGCCGCCGAACTGGTTGCGCATCGCGGCCACCGCCTTCATCGCGGGGCTGTCGTCCTGGCGGGAGCTGAAGCGCGCGAACAGGGACGCGGCGATGGCGGGCACCGGTACGGCGAGGTCGATCGCGGCCTGGACCGTCCAGCGACCCTCACCGGAGTCGTCGGCCCACCCGGCGATCTTGTCGAGGTGCTGGTCCTCCTCCAGCGCGGCCACCAGCAGGTCGAGCAGCCAGGAGCGGATCACGGTCCCGGAGCGCCAGGAGTCGAAGACCTCCGCGACGTTGTCGACGAGGTCGGCCTTCTCCAGGAGCTCCCAGCCCTCGGCGTAGCTCTGCATCATCGCGTACTCGATGCCGTTGTGGACCATCTTGGCGAAGTGCCCGGCGCCGGGCTTCTTGCCGGCGTGCACGAACCCGCCCTCGGCCGGCTTCAGCGCGTCGAACGCCGGCCGCACCTTCGCGACGTCCTCGTCGGAGCCGCCGCACATCAGCGCGTAGCCGTTCTGCTGGCCCCACACGCCGCCGGAGACGCCGCAGTCGACGAAGCCGATGCCCTTCTCGGCGAGCATCGCGGCGTTCGCCTGGTCGTCGGTCCACTTCGAGTTGCCGCCATCGACCACGAGGTCGCCCTCCCCGAGCAGCTCGCCGAGCTCGCGGATGGTGTCGCGGGTCGGGTCGCCGGCCGGGACCATCACCCAGACCACCTTCGGGGAGGGCAGCCGGTCGACCATCACCGCCAGGCTGTCGGCGTCGGCGAGGTCGGGGTTGCGGTCGTAGCCGACCACCGTGTGCCCCGCGTCGCGCAGCCGCGTCCGCATGTTGCCGCCCATCTTGCCGAGTCCGACGAGTCCGATGTCCATACCGGCCAGCCTAGGTGGGAGACGTCTGGGTCAGGAGAGGAGCCGGCGCGGCATCAGCAGGTAGCGGAACGGCGCGTCCTCGCCGCCGTCGGCGCGGCCGCTGATGACGACCGGCTTGGAGGCCTGCGTGAACGCCAGCTCGACGACCGGCTGGTCGATCGCGGTCAGGCCGTCGAGGAGGAACTGCGGGTTGAAGCCCGTCGTGATGTCCTCGCCGTCGATGGTCGCCTCGATCGACTCCGACGCCTGAGCCTCGTCACCGGACCCGGCGTCGAGGGTCAGCACACCGTCGCTGAACGCCAGCTGCACCGCGGTGTTGCGCTCCGCGACCAACGAGACGCGCTTGACCGACTCCACGAGCGCGGCCTTGTCGACGAGCGCCGTGGTCTGGTGCTCGCTGGGGAACAGGCTGCGGACCTTGGGGAACTCACCGTCCAGCAGCCGCGTCGTCGTGCGGCGGACGCCGCCGGGTGCCTGGCCCTCGAAGCCGATGATGCCCTCGCCGGTGCCGGTGGTCGCGAGCGCGATCGTGACCTCGCCACCGGCGGTGAGCGACTTGGCGGTGTCGCCGAGTACCCGCGCCGGAACGAGCGCGGCGGCCGACTCGTCGGGCGTGCGCGGGTTCCAGGGGAGCTCCCGGTGGGAGAGCCGGAACCGGTCGGTCGCCAGCAGCGAGATCGTGCTGCCGTCGATCTCGATCCGGACGCCGGTCAGCACCGGCAGCATGTCGTCGCGGCCGGCGGCCGTGACGGCCTGGGCGACCGCGTGGGCGAACTCCTCGGCGTCGACGGTTCCGGTGGCCGAGGGCATGTCCGGCAGCGACGGGTAGTCGTCGACGGGCATGGTCTGGAGGCTGAACCGGGCGGATCCGCAGGTCAGCGACACCCGCGCACCGTCGAGCACCATGTCGACCGGCTTGTCCGGGAGGCTGCGGCAGATGTCGGCGAGCAGGCGGCCGCTGACCAGGGCCTTGCCCTCGTCGTTGACCTGGGCGCTGAGCGTCGCGCGGGCCGACGTCTCGTAGTCGAAGGTCGAGAGCACCAGGCCGTCGTCGCTGGCCTCGATGAGCAGGCCGGCGAGGACCGGGACGCTGGGACGGACCGGGAGGCTGCGGGCAGCCCACGCGACGGCATCGGCGAGCACGTCACGCTCGACGCGGAACTTCACGATGGTTCCTTCGGGTCGAATGTCGGGTCTGTCGTCGGGGAGCACGACACGAGTTCTCGGGATGCGAATCCTGCCATGCGGGACCGACGGGCGGGAGTTGTCCCCAGGAAGGGGCCCGGATGGATGTTCACGGGCGATCGATCTGGTGGGAGGTACGTGGGAGTCATAGCGTCGGTGGACACTGTGGAGAACCGGTGTTCTCGCAGGTCAGTCGGGCGATTCGGGTTCCACAGGGGCTGTGGAACGACAAATGAGGACGTCGCGCGGCGTGTGGAGCGGCGTGGGGCCGCCGGATTCGTGTGCTGCTTCGTCCACAGGCTCTCCCGGGCCGGCGGTCGGCGAACCACACGTCCTCCACAGCGTCCGGAGGGTTCGGCGGTCAGACCTGGCGGGCCTGCATCTTGATCCGGTTGGTCAGCTCGGAGACCTGGTTGAACACCGCGCGGCGCTCGGCGAGGAGCTGGTTGATCTTGCGGTCGGCGTACATGACCGTCGTGTGGTCGCGGTTGCCGAACTGCGCGCCGATCTTCGGCAGCGACAGGTCGGTGAGCTCGCGGCACAGGTACATGGCGATCTGGCGGGCCATGACCAGGTGCCGGCCGCGGCTGGGACCGGTCAGCTCGTCGATCGAGAGCCCGAAGTACGCCGCCGTCTGGGCGATGATCAGCGCCGCGGTGATCTCGGGCTCGCCGCCCTCGGGGATCAGGTCCTTGAGCACGATCTCGGCCAGGGTCATGTCGACCTCCTGGCGGTTCAGGTTCGCGAACGCGGTGACCCGGATCAGCGCGCCCTCGAGCTCGCGGATGTTCGTCTGGATCTTCGAGGCGATGAACTCCAGCACGTCCGGGGGAGCGGTGAGCCGGTCCATCGCCGCCTTCTTGCGCAGGATCGCGATGCGGGTCTCCAGGTCCGGCGGCTGGACGTCGGTGATCAGGCCCCACTCGAACCGGTTGCGGAGCCGGTCCTCGAGCGCCTCGAGCCGCTTGGGCGCGCGGTCGGACGTCAGCACGATCTGCTTGTTCGCGTTGTGCAGCGTGTTGAACGTGTGGAAGAACTCCTCCTGGGTCTGGGTCTTGCCCTCCAGGAACTGGATGTCGTCGATGAGCAGCACGTCGACGTCGCGGTAGCGCCGCTTGAAGCGGTCCTGCCGGTCGTCGCGGATCGCGTTGATGAACTCGTTGGTGAACTCCTCGCTCGACACGTACCGGACCTTCGCCCCGGTGTAGAGCGAGCGGACGTAGTGGCCGATCGCGTGCAGGAGGTGGGTCTTGCCGAGCCCCGAGTCGCCGTAGACCAGCAGCGGGTTGTACGCCTTGCCCGGTGCCTCGGCGACCGCGACGGCGGCCGCGTGCGGGAACCGGTTGGACGAGCCGATGACGAAGGTCTCGAACGTGTACTTGGGGTTGAGCCGGGTCTCCAGGGCGGTGGGCCGGGTGCCGACCGCGTCGAGGGGCGGCTCGACGGGGCTGGGCGGCGTCGGCCGGGCCGGAACCTCGGGCACCGCATTTGTCGACATGTTGACATCTCGACTTGTCACTTCTTCGAGTCCCGGCACGGGCACCGGCGGCGCCGTGTCCTCGAGCGCCGGGTTCACGGTGACCGCGATCCGGATCTCGCGGCCGAACCGCACGGTGAGCGCGTCCTCCAGCTGGGCCCGCAGCCGGCCCTCGAGCTGGTTGCGGGTGAAGTCGTTGGGGACGGCGACGATCGCGGTGCTCTCGTGGAGGGTCACCGGCTCACTGGCGCGCAGCCAGGCGCGCTGGTTCGGTTGGAGATCGTCGACCACGCCGCGCCAGGCGGTCTGAAGGTCCGGGCTGAGGTCCGAGGTGCTCTGCTCCACCGTTCCCGCTTTCTGGTCAGTGCTGGTCGTTCGGCGCCCGGTCGGCCCCGACGATGGCGACATCGTCCGGGACCTGCCGCCCCTCGCGCAGGAGAACCGTGCGAGTTCCGGGGCGACGGGGGCTCCGTCGTACGTCCACAACTTTGTCCACAGGTTGTGAACCCGACCTCCCCGCTGTGGAAGAGACCGGTCCGAGACCACCGTCGGAAGCGTCCGGGACGGGTGTTCCTGCAGGTCAGCGGCCTGTCGGCGCGAGTGTGTCGGTCGTCACAACCGCTGGTGTCCCGGGCCGTTCCCCGGGTGGCGGGGAACCTCGTTGCCGGCGAACGTAACAAGCCGCCGCGGGCCGCGGCAACCCGTCATCCACAGGTAGTCTGACAGGGCCCGCACGCCGGTTTGACCCTGTGGATCGGCTGCGCGTACCGTTGCTCGGTCACCCGGTGTCGACCGGTGCCGCATGTCCACGACAGAGCAGCCTCAGCGCGGTCGTTCGTGGGTGCGCGGTGCCAGCCGAAAGGGCCCCCTCGGGGCCCGACTGAGCGCCGCCGCTCCGGCCCGGTGTGGCTGCCCTGACAACACCATGGAGAGAAGCTCGTGAGCAAGCGTACGTACCAGCCGAACAACCGCCGCCGTCACAAGGTGCACGGGTTCCGCCTGCGCATGCGCACCCGCGCCGGCCGCGCGATCCTGTCCTCGCGCCGCCGCAAGGGCCGCAAGAGCCTCGCCGTCTGACGGCCCGGCAGGCCGGACCCAGGCCAGCCGCGTGCTGCCCCCGGCTCACCGCCTCACCGACGGTGCGTCGTTCCGCGAAGCGGTCCGCACGGGCCGGCGCAGCGGGACGCGCACCGTCGTGGTGCATCTGGCGACCTCTCCCTCGGGGGACGGGCCGCCGCGGGTGGGCTTCGTGGTCAGCAAGGCCGTGGGGAACGCCGTCCTCCGCAATCGCGTGAAGCGCCGACTTCGACACCTGGCCCGGGAGCACGTCTCGTCGCTCCCGGGCTCTGCCGTGCTCGTGGTCCGGGCCCTCCCGGCCGCCGGGTCCGCCTCGGCGGCGGAACTCGGCGCCGACCTCGCACGTTGCCTCCGTCGGGTGCAGGTCCAGGAGGTGGACGCGTGAGGTACGACCCGCTGCGCTGGGCACTGATCGGGTTCCTGCGCACCTACCGGCTGCTGATCAGCCCGCTCTACGGCCAGGTCTGCCGCTACCACCCGTCCTGCTCGGCGTACGCGCTCGAGGCGGTCACGGAGCGCGGCAGCGTGGTCGGGACCTGGCTGGCGGTCCGCCGCCTGGCGCGCTGCCACCCGTGGGCCGCCGGCGGCTACGACCCGGTCCCGCCTCGGCCCTCCCGCCTGCGCGCGGGCTCATCTCCCTCACCCCAGCAAGGAGCCTGATCCGTGGGATTCCTCGGCGACATCGGCCACTTCATCATGACGCCGCTGTACTACGCCATCTCCGCCGTCCTCGTCGCCTGGCACTGGGCGCTGACGAACATCCTGCAGATGAACCCGCACGGCGGCGCCACGTGGGTGCTGTCGATCATCGGCCTGACGCTGACCGTGCGCGCCGCGCTGATCCCGCTGTTCGTGAAGCAGATCAAGTCCAGCCGGAACATGCAGCTGATCCAGCCCAAGGTCAAGGAGCTGCAGAAGAAGTACGGCCACGACCGGGAGCGTCTCGCCCAGGAGACGATGAAGCTGTACCGGGAGAGCGGCACGAACCCGTTCGCCTCCTGCCTGCCGATCCTGATCCAGATGCCGATCTTCCTGGCGCTGTTCCGGCTGCTGGACCACCACGCCGCCAACGGCTCCGGGATCGCGTTCCTCACCACGGACCTGGCGAAGAGCTTCGGCAGCGCCGAGCTGTTCGGGGTGATCCCGCTGAAGGCGACCTTCCTGCAGAGCGGCGGGTCGATCGCCGTGCAGGTCGTGGCCGCGCTGCTGGTCGTCGCGATGACGGCCACGACGTTCACCACCCAGCGCCAGCTGATGAGCAAGAACATGCCGCCGGACGCGCTCACCGGGCCGTACGCGCAGCAGCAGAAGCTGCTCCTCTACGTGCTCCCGGTCGTGTTCGCCGTCGGTGGCATCGCGTTCCCGATCGGCGTGCTGTTCTACTGGACCACCTCCAACCTGTGGACGATGGGTCAGCAGTTCTACGTGATCCGGAACAACCCGGCCCCCGGCACGTCGGCCGCGAAGGCCAAGGAGGAGCGTGACCGGCTGAAGGCGCAGAAGCACGGCAAGGTCGTGGAGGCCGCTCCGGTCGAGGAGCCCGAGCCGGAGCGCCGGCCGCAGCAGCGCCAGCAGCCCAAGAAGCAGTCGCGCGAGAAGCGCAAGAAGTCCAGCGGGCCGCGGCCCGCCCCGAAGCCCGAGGGAGGCACGAATGACTGACGCCCCGCACGACATCGAGACCGCCGAGGCCGAGACCGCCGAGACCGCCGAGATCGACGGCGACGAGCAGGACCACCCGGTCGCGGCCGGGTCGCGGATCCAGCAGCTCGAGCAGGAGGGAGACATCGCGGCGGACTACCTCGAGGAGCTGCTCGACATCGCGGACCTCGACGGCGACCTGGACATGGACGTCGACGGTGACCGGGCCGCGGTCTCGATCGTCGGCGCCGACCTCTCCCAGCTGGTGGGCGCCAAGGGCGAGGTGCTGGACGCGCTGCAGGAGCTCACCCGGCTCGCCGTCTACCGCGAGACCGGTGAGCGGTCGCGGCTGATGCTGGACATCTCCGGCTACCGGGCCGAGCGCCGGGCGGAGCTGGTGAAGCTCGCCGAGGACACCGTGGCCCGGGTCCGGGAGTCGGGCGAGCCGGTCTCACTGTCCCCGATGTCGCCGTTCGAGCGCAAGGTCGTGCACGACGCCGTCGCGGCCGCCGGCCTGACCTCGGAGTCGGAGGGCGTCGAGCCCCGGCGCTACGTGGTGGTGCTCCCCGGGTGATCCTGGATGAGTGATGTTTCACGTGAAACGCCCTCCGTGCCCGAGGTGGCGCGGAGGGTGTTTCCGTCTGACCGGATGCCGCTCGCGGAGCGCTACGCCGAGCTGCTCGCGACCGACGGCGTCGTCCGTGGCCTGATCGGCCCCCGGGAGGCGCCGCGGCTGTGGGACCGGCACCTGGTGAACTGCGCGCTGCTCGCGGACCTGCTCCCGCCGGGTTCGACGGTCTGCGACATCGGGTCCGGGGCCGGCCTCCCCGGCCTGGTCCTGGCGATCGCGCGGGCGGACCTGCGGGTGACGCTGGTCGAGCCGCTGCTGCGCCGGACGACGTTTCTCGAGGAGGCGGTCGAGGCGCTCGGTCTCGACCACGTCGAGGTGGTGCGGGGCCGGGCGGACGCGCTGCACGGGCGCCGCCGCTTCGCGGTGGTGACGTCCCGGGCGGTGGCGCCCCTGGACCGGCTGCTCGGCTGGTCGATGCCGCTGGTCGAACCGTCCGGTGCCCTCGTGGCGATGAAGGGCTCGTCGATCCGCGAGGAGATCGAGGGGGCGCGCCCGGTGCTGGAGCAGATGGGCTGCGCCGAACCGGAGGTGCTGGTCCTGGGGGAGGGCGTCGTGCCGTCCACCACGGTCGCGGTCCGGGTGGCCTGGGCCGATCCCGGCCGGGTATCTTGGCCGCTTACGGCACCCGAACCGAAGAGCAAGTCGAAGCGGAGGCGTCGGCCTTGAGCGAGTTTTCCACCGGTGGCGGGACGCCTCCTGAGCGTAGTTATCCACAGACGGACGATGTTCCTCCACAGGTCGATGTTTCACGTGAAACGGGCACCGGGTGGCCGTCGGACGCGCCGAGCGTGCGCACCGCGGAGGACATCGCGGTGGCCGCGTCGCACTTCGACGAGGACCACTCCACCCCGCTGGCGCGGGCGGCCGAGCACGTGGTGCTGGCCCGGCACGGCGCCCGGATGCGGCCGGCCCTGCCCCGGCCGGAGGGGACCCGCATCTTCGTGGTGGCGAACCAGAAGGGCGGGGTCGGCAAGACGACCTCGACGGTGAACGTCGCCGCCGCGCTCGGCCAGCTCGGCCAGCGGGTGCTCGTCGTCGACCTCGATCCGCAGGGCAACGCGTCCACCGCGCTCGGTGTCGAGCACCGGCGGGGGGTGGCCTCGACCTACGACGCCCTCGTCGACGGAGTCCCGCTCGCCGAGGTCGCCAGCCCGAGCCCCGAGGTGGACAACCTGATGGTGGTCCCCGCGACCATCGACCTGGCCGGTGCCGAGATCGAGCTGGTGTCGGTGGTGGCCCGGGAGAGCCGGCTGCGCAAGGCCATCCACGGACACCCGCAGGTGGGGGCCGCGGCCGAGGCGGGCGAGGACCGGTTCGACTACGTCCTGATCGACTGCCCGCCCTCGCTCGGCCTGCTGACGCTGAACGCGCTCGTCGCCGGCAACGAGATGATGATCCCGATCCAGGCGGAGTACTACGCCCTCGAGGGGCTGGGCCAGCTGCTGGAGACCGTCGAGATGGTCAAGGCGCACCTGAACCCCGGGCTCGACGTGTCGACGATCCTGGTGACCATGTACGACGCCCGCACCCGCCTGGCCGCGGGCGTCGCGGAGGAGGTGCGGGAGCACTTCGGGGACCAGGTCCTCAAGACCACGATCCCGCGCTCGGTGCGGGTGTCGGAGGCGCCGTCGTACGGCCAGACCGTGATGACCTACGATCCCGGATCGCCCGGTGCGCTGTCCTACCTCGAGGCGGCGCGCGAGATCGCGATCAAGGGAGCACCGTCATGATCACGCCAGCGAACCACGCGCTCCGCTCACCTCGCCTCGGGAGCGCCGCGTGAACGCCGCCAACCGCCCGCCGCAGCGCCGCGGGCTCGGTCGCGGGCTGGGCTCCCTGATTCCCACCGGTCCGGCGGACGACGCCCCCCGGGCGAGCGCGGCCGCCGTGGGTGCGGCGGAGACCGAGCACCTCGCGCCGATCGAGGGCGCGTACTTCGCGGAGGTGCCGGTCGGCCAGATCACGCCGAACCGGGTGCAGCCGCGGCAGGTCTTCGACGAGGACGCGATGGCCGAGCTGGTGCACTCGATCCGCGAGATCGGCGTGCTGCAGCCGGTGGTGGTGCGTCGCCACGGCCCGGAGGACTTCGAGCTGGTCATGGGCGAGCGCCGGTGGCGCGCCTCCCAGGAGGCCGGGCTGGAGACGATCCCGGCGATCGTCCGCGAGACCGACGACGTGGACATGCTCCGCGACGCGCTCCTGGAGAACCTGCACCGCTCCCAGCTCAACCCGCTCGAGGAGGCCGCGGCGTACCGGCAGATGCTGGACGACTTCGGGTGCACCCACGAGGAGCTGGCGTCGCGGATCGGGCGGTCCCGGCCACAGATCAGCAACACGCTGCGGCTGCTCAACCTGTCACCGGCGGTCCAGCGCCGGGTCGCCGCCGGGGTGCTCTCGGCCGGCCACGCCCGCGCCCTGCTCTCCATCGACGACGCGGACCTGCAGGACCGGCTGGCTCAGCGGGTCGTCGCGGAGGGCATCAGCGTCCGGGGCCTGGAGGAGATCGTCGCCGTCCGCGACCCGGGCTCCCCGGCCCCGCGGGTGGCCCGCAGGAAGCCGGTGGCGCCCGGCCTGGTGGACCTCGCCGAGCGACTGTCGGACCGCTTCGAAACCCGCGTGAAGGTGGACCTCGGGCGCAGCAAGGGCCGGATCACCGTGGAGTTCGCCTCGCTGGACGACCTCCAGCGCATCGTCGACATCATGGATCCGCGCAACCGCAGCGACCGGCCGATCTGACCCAGAGGCCAGCGAGCGATAAACCGGTAAGTCAGTATGTCGACAAAGCGACTCGCCGACCTACCGGCGCCGGCGCTCCTTCTCCTCGGCGTCCAGGCGGAGTGCCTCGTCGGGGGTGGGCGCCGACCCGCCGTAGGAGGCCGGCAGCCACCAACAGCCGGGCGGCTGCTCGTCGGCGGGGTACTCGCGGATCGCGGTGTCCAGGAGCGCTGCCATCGTGGCGCGCAGCTCCGCGGTCTCGGCGACGGGGTCGGCGCCGGTCGGGTGCAGCGGCTCACCCACCCGGATCGCGATCGTCTTCCCGCGCGAGAAGTCCTTCGGCTGGTCCTTGGTCATCATCCGCTGGGTGCCCCAGAGGATCACCGGGACCAGCGGGACGCCGGCCTCCGCCGCGATCCGGACCGCTCCCGTCTTGAACTCCTTGAGCTCCATCGATCGGGAGATCGTGGCCTCCGGGAAGATGCCCACCGCCTCACCGGCGCGCAGGTACTCCACCGCGGTGCGGTAGGACGCCTCGCCCGCGCCGCGGTCCACCTCGATGTGGTGCAGCGAGCGCATCAGCGGTCCGGTGTACCGGTGCGTGAAGAGCTCGCGCTTGGCCATGAAGCGGACCAGCCGGCCCGACGGGTTCGCGGCCAGGCCGCCGTACACGAAGTCGACGTAGCCGATGTGGTTGTAGGCGAGCAGCACGCCTCCGGAGCGCGGGACGTGCTCGACGCCGGTCATGTGGAACCGCTGGCCGAGCACGCGGAAGGCGGTCTTCGCGGTCCAGATGACCGGCGGGTAGGTCAGGTCGCGCACGGGACTCGCTCTCAGTAGCGGACCTGGAGGTACTCGGCGATCCGGCCGATCGCCTCCTCCAGGACGTGGACGTCGGGCAGCGTGACCAGCCGGAAGTGGTCGGGGCGGGGCCAGTTGAAGCCGGTGCCGTGCGTGACCAGGATCTTCTTGGCCCGGAGCAGGTCGATCACGAACGACTCGTCGTCCTCGATCGGGTAGACCGCCGGATCCAGGCGCGGGAAGCAGTACAGCGCGCCTCGCGGCGCGACGTTGCTGACGCCGGGGATGTCGTTGAGCAGCTTGTCGGCGAGCTTGTTCTGCTCGTAGAACCGCCCACCCGGCACGATCAGCTCCTCGATCGACTGGTAGCCGCCGAGCGCGGTCTGGATCGCGTGCTGGGCCGGGACGTTCGCACACATCCGCATGTTGGCGATCAGGGTCAGGCCCTCGATGAAGTCCAGGGCGTTCTCCTTGGGGCCGGAGATCATCACCCAGCCGGCCCGGTAGCCGCAGACGCGGTACGCCTTGGAGAGCCCGCTGAACGTCAGGCAGAGCACGTCGTCGCCGGCGTACGTCGCCGCGTGGTGGTGCACCGCGTCGTCGAAGATGATCTTCTCGTAGATCTCGTCGGCGAAGACCACCAGCTGGTGCCGCCGGGCGATGTCGACCAGGCCCCGGACCGTCGCCTCGCTGTAGACCGCGCCGGTCGGGTTGTTCGGGTTGATGATCACCAAGCCGTGGGTGTTCTCGGTGATCTTGGACTCGACCTCGGCGAGGTCGGGGTTCCAGCCGTTGCTCTCGTCGCAGTCGTAGTGCACCGCGGTGCCGCCGGACAGCGTGATCGCGCCGGTCCACAGCGGGTAGTCCGGCGCCGGCACCAGGATCTCGTTCCCGTCGTCCAGGAACGCCTGGAGCACCATCGTGATCAGCTCGGAGACACCGTTGCCGATGAACACGTCGTCGACGCCGACGTCGCGCAGGCCGTGGCTCTGGTAGTACTGCGCGACGGCCGTGCGTGCGGGGTAGATGCCCTGGCTGTCGCTGTAGCCCTGCGACTCCGGCAGGTGGTGCACCATGTCGGCCACGATCGCCTCGGGGGCCTCGAAGCCGAACGGCGCGGTGTTGCCGATGTTCAGCTTGAGGATGTGGTGGCCCTCGGCCTCCAGGCGCTGCGCCTCGACGAGGATCGGCCCGCGTACGTCGTAGCGGACGTTCTGCAGCTTCCGGCTCTGTCGGATCTTGCGCACGCGGACATCCTCGCAGGCCGGGCCTACCATGGCTGCGGGGGTGCCAGGGGACGGAGGTGTGATGTCGCGCAAGATCGTCCGGCTGACGCTGGACCACCTCGAGGCGCTGCGCGCGCCGTGCCGCGCCTGCCTGTTCTGGGAGCTGGACCCGGTGCGCCGCGAGCGGGTGTCCGATCCGCGCGCCGAGAAGGACGCCTGGGTGTCGCACGTGCTGCGCGAGTGGGGCTCGTGCGGCCGGGTCGCGCTGGTCGACGACCGTCCGGTCGGGTACGTCGTCTACGCACCCGAGGCGTTCGTCCCGGGTGCGGCCGGGTTCCCCACGGCGCCGGTGTCGCCGGACGCGGTGCTGATGACGATGGCGTACGTCGAGCCGGCGTACCGCGGGGGCGGGCTCGGCCGGATGCTGGTGCAGGGCATGGCCCGCGACCTGATCAAGCGCGGCGGGGTGGGGGCCGTCGAGGCGTTCGGCGACGCCCGGGGCCGCGCCGGGCACTGCGTGGTGCCGGTGGACTTCCTCGGCGGCGTCGGGTTCAAGACGCACCGCCCGCACCCGCGCTACCCGCGGCTGCGGATGGACCTGCGCACCGCGGTGACCTGGCGCGACGAGGTCGAGGCCGCGATCGAGCGGCTGGTCGGCACGCTGCGACCGGCCCCGAAATCGGCGCGAGGCCCGGCGCCGAAGGCGACCCGGGCCTCGCGAGTCGGGCCGCGCTAGCGGACCGACTGATGGTGATCGAGCGAGCCGCGCGACGGAGGAACGACGTCGCGACCGGCGTGTCGAGATCCAGTCAGCGGGGCCGACGACCAGCTACGCGATGTACTCGGCGAGCTCGTTGAGGAGCGTCGCCTTCGGCCGGGCGCCGACGATGGTCTTCACGACCTCGCCGCCCTGGTAGACGTTGATCGTCGGGATGCCGGTGACCCGGTAGTTGGACGGGGTCACGGGGTTCTCGTCCACGTTCATCTTGAGGAACGTGATCTTGTCACCGTGGGCGGAGGCGATCTCGTCGAGGATCGGGGCGACCTGGCGGCACGGGCCGCACCACTCCGCCCAGAAGTCCACGAGGACCGGCTTGTCGGACTTGAGGACCTGCACGTCGAACTCGGCGTCGGTCACGGCGTTGATGTTGCCCACAGGGGGTTCCTTTCGAAGGGTGAACTCGGAGGTCTGATCACAGTCAACAGCAGCCCGGGGACGGTTGTTCCCGGAGTGCGGTCCGGCCGTCCGCGTCAGGCCCCGGCCGTCTGGACCGCCTCGGTGACCATCTCGGCGTCGGCGCGCGCCTGGGCGTCGGCCGGGTTCTTGGCGACGTGCTCGAGCTCGGCGAGGAAGCGCTCGGCGTCCAGGGCCGCGGCGCAGCCGGTGCCGGCGGCGGTGATCGCCTGCCGGTAGTGGTGGTCGACCAGGTCGCCGGCTGCGAAGACGCCCGGCAGGTTGGTGCCGGTCGACGGGTGGCTGGCGATCACGTAGCCGTTCGGGTCGAGCTCGACCTGGCCGTGCAGGAGCTCCGACCGCGGGTCGTGCCCGATCGCGATGAACAGGCCGGTGGCGGGCAGGTTGCGCGTCTCGCCGGTGACGGTGTCCTTCAGCGTGAGCGACTCGAGGCGGTCCGCGCCGTTGATCTCCTCCACGACGGAGTTCCAGAGGATCTCCAGCTTCGGGTCGGCGAACGCCCGCTCCTGCATGATCTTCGAGGCGCGCAGCTCGTCGCGGCGCACGATCAGCGACACCTTCGAGCCGAAGCGGGTGAGGAACGTCGCCTCCTCGATCGCGGAGTCACCGCCGCCGACGACCGCGATGTGCTGGTCGCGGAAGAAGAAGCCGTCGCAGGTGGCGCACCACGACACCCCGCGGCCGGAGAGCTCCTCCTCGCGCGGCAGGCCCAGCTTGCGGTAGCCCGAGCCCATCGCGAGGATCACCGCGCGGGCCTGGTAGGTGTCGGTGGCCGTCTTCACGGTCTTGAGGCCGTCGGGCCCCGAGCCGGTCAGCTCGACCTCGACGACGTCGTCGGGGACCAGCTCGGCGCCGAACCGCTCGGCCTGGGCGCGCATCTCGTCCATCAGGGCCGGGCCCATGATGCCGTCGCGGAAGCCCGGGAAGTTCTCGACCTCGGTGGTGTTCATCAGCGCGCCACCGGCGGTGACCGAGCCCTCGAAGACGAGCGGCTTCAGGTTGGCCCGGGCCGTGTAGAGCGCGGCGGTGTAGCCGGACGGGCCGGAGCCGATGACGATCACATCGCGGACGTCGGTCATGGAGTGCGGGTCCCCTCGGAGGTCGGTGCCGGGTAGCCGGAAGGCAGCCGGTACAACCGATCGTAGGTGAGGAATCTTCCCGGGCTAGGGCGCGGGGAGGGTGATGGTGCGGGTGATGCCCTCGTGACCGCAGAGGATCAGGTCGACGACCTGGGAGTCACGGGTGGGCGGCCGGAAGACCAGCACGCCGGGCGCGCCGTCGTACGTCACGGGGACCTTGCGGCCGCTCCCGGGTGCCCGGCAGCGGGCGCTCTTGTAGGAGTACAACAGGCGGGTGTCGGTCGTCGCGTTGAGCGCCGCGCGGACGTCGCCCTGGAGACGGGCGACCTGGCGCGTGAACCGGTCGGAGTCGAGCCGGACGGCGGCTCCGGCCTGCCCGGGGACCGGGGCCTCGGCGGACGACGCGCTGCCGCCGCCCGCGCCGTCCTGCGACGCGATCTCGGGCCGCTCGTTCGAGGTGGCGGAGCCGCCCGCGGCGTCGCCGCCGCCGGACAGGTCCGCGCCGCGGAGCTGGTCGACGCCGATGCCGGCGACGACGACCGCGGCCGCGGCGACCAGCAGGGTGCGCACCCGGCGCCGGCGGCGGGCGGCGGCCAGGTCGGTGACGACGGGGCGGACCGGACGGTCCGCCCGGAGGTCGGCGAGCACCCCGTCCAGCCGGCCGGCGACGTCGGGCGGGATCGGCTCGTCGTGCCGCGCGTCGGCGAGCAGCCGACGGATCTGGTCCTCCTCGGACATGGGTGTCACCTCCTCGTGTGCTCTGGGTGCGGGTGGAGCGGGGCTCAGGCGGGGGCCGGGGGTCCGCGGGGTGGGTCACCGGATTCGACGGGGCCGGGCGGGTCGGGGTTCCGGTACGCCGGGTGATCCGCGTCATGCTCGGCGGCCAGCAGCGGGGCGAGCAGCTCGGCCAGCCGGGCCCGCCCGCGCGAGCAGCGCGACTTCACGGTGCCGACGGCGCAGTCGAGCATCGCGGCGGCCTCCGCGACCGGGTACCCCTCCATGTCGACCAGGACCAGCGCGGCGCGCTGCTCGTCCGGGAGCTGCCGGAGCGCGGCCAGCACCTGGCTGCGCCGCTCGTCCGCGACGGAGACGTCGGCCGGGTCCTCGGTCGAGGCGGAGGCGACCGAGCCGCGGCCCCGGTACTCCTCGAGGTCGTCGGGAAGCGGCTCGGCCCGGCGCACCTTGGCCGCCCGGAGCCGGTCGAGGCAGGCGTTGGCGACCACCCGGTGCAGCCAGGTGGTGACCGCCGCGTCGCCGCGGAAGCCGGCGGCCCGGCGGTACGCCGCGACGAGCCCGTCCTGCAGCCCGTCGGCGGCGTCCTCGCGGTTGCCCATGGTGCGCAGGGCGACGGCCCAGAGCCGGTCGCGGTGCCGGTGGAAGAGGGCGCCGAACGCGAACGGGTCCCCGTCGACGTGGGCGAGCAGCAGCTCGTGGTCGGTGGCCCGCTCCAGCTCCTCGGGCGTCATCCGGCCGCTGATCCCCGGACCGCGACCTCGGCGACCTGGCCGCGGAAGCCGCCCTCGACCGCGGGGATGGAGGTCAGCCAGACGGTGACGAACCGCCCGGCCACCGGGCTGTCGAGGACCTCGCGGGCCCGGGTCCCGTTCGCGGTGCCGGTCCGCACCGGCGTGAGCCCCTTGACCGCGGTGGGCGCCTCGTCGGTGACGTACAGCGCGTAGCCGGTCGGGGCACCGACGAAGGTCAGGTCGACCGAGCTGACGTCGTACGACCGGCCGAGGTCGAGCACCAGCCCGACGCCGCTCTTGAGGCCGCCCGGCCCGAAGTTCTGGAGGTAGATCGACGTCGGCCACGCCGTGGCCGGCTTGCCGTCGACCGCCAGCGGGACGTCGTCGGAGTTCTCGACGTTCGGAGGATCGCCCTGAGGGTCGAACGCGGTCGCGGTGACCCCGGTGATCGGTGCGGCCGACGCGCTCGGCGACGGGCTCGTGGACGGGTCCTCGTGGTCGCCGCCGCCCACCGGGACGGCGAGCGGGCTGCGGCCCTGGCCCAGGTTGTAGGCGACCACGATCGCGAGGAGCAGCAGCAGGCCGGCGGCGATCCCGGCGGCCAGCTGCAGCCAGCTGCGGCCCGGGACCCCGTCGTCGTCCTCCGGCTCCTCGACCGGCGGGGTGAGCCCGGTTCCGGTGCCGGTGCCGCCGGTGTCCCAAGGCCAGTACGTCGCGCTGCCCGCGCTCGCCGCCGCGGGCACCGGCCGGCGCGGCCGCCGGGCCGGCCCCTCGGTGGGCTCGGGCGCGAACAGCGGCCGCTCGGGCGGGTCCTCGAACGGCGGCGGGGGAGGAGGGGGGGCATCGGTGCGCGCGCTCAGCCAGGAGACGTCGTCGTTCTCGTCGTCGAAGATCGGCAGCCCGGCCTCGGTGGGCAGCTCGGTCGACCGCTTCGGGGGCTCCGGCTGCGGTGCCGGCTCGGGCTCCGGTGCGGGCTCGGGCTCGCGGGGCGGCGGGTCGGCGATCGCGGGCAGCGAGATGGTGTCGCTGGTGTCGCGGTGGCCGAGCGCCGCCTCGGCCTCGGCCAGGCCGGTCGGGTCGCCGACGAACGTCGCCAGGAAGTCCGCGATGCCCTGGGCGCTGGCCAGGTCGTAGGTCTCGCGCAGCCGGGAGCCGTCGTGCCCGGCGTACGGGTTGACGACCTCGTCGCAGAGCACGTCGAGGGGGCGCGGGATGCCGGCGCGCACCTGCCGCGGCCGCAGCACCCGGCCCTGGACCACCGGCGCGGCCGGGACCTGCGACGGGGACTGCCCGGGCCACTTCCCGGTGAGCGCGGCGTAGAGCAGGCCGCCGAGGTCGGCGACGTCGGTGGTGGCGCGCGGGGTGAGGTCGAAGAGCGCGGCGTCGACCGCGAACCCGATCAGGCGGACGGCGCCCGCGTGGTCGACGAGCACGTTCTCCGGTACCAGGCGCCCGTGCGGGACGCCGGCCTCGTGCCCGGCCGCGATCGAGCTGGCCACCTCCGAGACCAGCCACGCCGCTCGGCGGGGGCTGAGCGGCCCGTCCGCGGCGAGCATGATGTCCAGCGAGTCGCCGGTGCCCCACTCGTTGACCACGTAGACGAGGCCGTCGGCGCGGTCGGCGTCCAGGACCCGCAGCAGCCGGCGGTCGTGGACGGTCGCGGAGCGGCGGGCCGCCTCGAGCAGCGTGTCCGCGCGGGGGTCGTCCTCGGCGATGACGTGCAGCGTGACGTGCCGCTCGAGCACCTTGTCGTGGGCTCGCCAGAACCGGCCGCCACTGCTCTCGGTGAGCAGGTCGACCAGGCGGTACCGGTCGGCGAGGACGTCGCCGGGCCGGATCGAGCTCGGCACGCAGCTCCCCTCGTCGAGTCCCGGACTCGGCCCATCGTAGGCGTCGTCAGCGGTTGCGGAGCAGGGGGACACGGCTGGTGACCATGTCGACCACCGTCGTCAGCTCGCGCAGGCGCAGAGCGCGCGCCATCAGCACCAGCACCGCGGCGTCGACGAGGCCCACGAGCGCGACCCAGACCGCGGCGACCGCGAAGTTCGGGGCGTCGTCGACGCGGTGCAGCAGTGCGGCGGCGACGGCGGCCGCCCCGGTCGACACCGCCACCGCGATCGCCAGCCGGACCACGAACCGGAGGAGCGTCGGGGTGCGCAGCCCGCCCAGCCGCCGGCGCAGCACGCCGTACGAGACCATCGCGCCGACGAGGTACGACGTCGTGTAGGCGACGACCAGCGCGGGGGAGGTGTGCTGGGGATCGGTCGAGTGCACCAGCACGAGCGCCGCGGCGATGTTGGTGGCCGCCACCGCGCACTGGATGAAGAAGACGGTGCGCGTGAGCTCGAGGGCGTAGAAGCCGCGGAGCATCAGGTAGTGCACCGTGAAGAAGACCAGGCCGCCGCCGAACAGGGCGAGCGACGGCGCGTAGAGGTCGGTGCGACCGGCGGAGGCGCCGTACCCCCAGATCACCCGCGCCAGGTCGCCGGCGATCACCGGCAGCAGCAGGGCGAAGGGGATCACGACCGCGAGCGCCGTGCGCAGCGTGTCGGTCAGCGACCGGGCGACGCCCGCGAGGTCGTCGGCCGCTGCGCGCGCCGAGAGGCGCGGGAGGATCGCGGTCGCCAGCGAGACCGTCACCACCGAGTGGGGGACCATCACGATGAGGAACGTCGCCGAGTAGATCCAGTAGCCGGTGCCGTCGTCCGAGCTCGCGGTGCCGCCGGAGGCGAGGCGGACCACGACCGTGTAGGCGACCTGGTTCACGATGACGAACAGCACCGTCCAGGCGCCCAGCCGCAGCGTGTGCCCGAGCCCGGTGCGCCGGAAGTCGAAGCGGGGGCGGTAACGGAACCCGCTGGAGCGCAGGTACGGCACGAGCACGAGGAACTGGGCGACGATGCCGGCGGTGGCGCCGAGGCCGAGCAGCAGCTCCTGACCGGGGGAGAACGGACCGACGAGCTCGGCGCCCTGCGCCGGGCCGAAGGCGACCAGGTACACGACGAGCACGCCGACCGAGATCACGTTGTTGGCGATCGGCGCCCACATCATCGGCCCGAACCGGCCGCGGGCGTTGAGGACCTGGCCGACCAGCACGTACATCCCGTAGAAGAACACCTGGGGCAGGCAGAAGCGGGCGAACGCGACGATCGACTCACGCTCGTCCGCCATCGACGGCCGGTCGTAGTCGGAGGAGAGGAACACGTCCATCACCCAGGGTGCGGCGACGACCAGGAGCACGGTGACCGCGCCGAGGAAGAGGGCGGCGAGCGTGATGACCCGGTTGGTGTAGGCGTCGCCGCCGTCGGTGTCCCCGCGCATCGAGCGCACCAGTTGCGGGACCAGCACGGCGTTGATGACGCCGCCCGCCAGCAGGATGTAGAGCATGTTCGGGATCGTGTTGGCGATGTTGAACAGGTCGGCGTGCAGCGCCGGCCCGAGGGCCGCGGCGAGCAGCGCCGAGCGGACGAAGCCGCTCGTCCGCGAGACGACCGTGCCGGCCGCCATCACCGCGCTGTTGGCGAGGACCGACTGCTGCTCGGACCGCTCCTCGTCGGTCACGTGTTCCTCGCGGCCCGGACCCGGCGGAACAGCCGGACCACGATCGCGCCGAGCAGCAGCGCGATGCCGGTGCCGACGATCAGCCAGATCACGTTGCTGACCCGGTTGGACCGGACCGGCACGTCGTCGGACGACCCGAGGGGTACGCCGTCGACGTCGGTCAGCCGCAGGGTCACGTTCTGGATGCCGACCCCCGACGAGGACGCGTTGAGCAGGACGGTCGTCCGCTCGTCGGCGCCGAGGTCGATGGTCTGGGTGGGCACGCCGACCCGCAGCGGCGGCTCGGCCACCGCCTCGACCTTCACGCTGACCGGCTCGTCGAGCGTGTTGGTGACGGTCGCGGCGAACCGGCCGCTGCCGCTGGAGAGGATGACCGCCCGGGGCGCGTCGACGGTGACCCCGCGCAGCCGTGTCTCGATCCAGGTGCGGGACCGGTCGGCGGAGTCGCGGGTGCGCTCGGGCCGCAGCCGGCTCGAGTAGGAGAGGTCGGTCCACGCCTCGTCCCGCACCTCCGCGGCGACCTGGTCGTTCTCGGTCAGCAGGTTCTGCAGCGTGTCGCCGGCCCGCACCAGGGCGTCGGTGGCGGCGAACGAGGGGAGGTCGAGCTGGAGCTCGGCCTGGCGGTCGGGGTACTTCAGCCGGCGGACGGGGACGTCGGTGCCCTGGCGCTGCATCGCGGAGGCCACGGTCGTGAGGTTCAGCCAGTCCAGGT
Organism: Nocardioides aquiterrae; assembly: GCF_039526625.1. Classification (NCBI taxonomy): domain Bacteria; kingdom Bacillati; phylum Actinomycetota; class Actinomycetes; order Propionibacteriales; family Nocardioidaceae; genus Nocardioides; species Nocardioides aquiterrae. The sequence goes on along the minus strand of NZ_BAAAJE010000001.1, from coordinate 104,550 downwards.
CCAGGCCCTGCCAGAACCCGGAGGCCGACTCCGGCGCCCAGGCGGGCGGGAAGACCGCGATGAGCGGCTTGCGGCCCGGGGTGAGCAGCCGGATGGCCGCCTCGCTGACGATGCGCTGGCGCATCGCGAGCGACGCCTGCCGCTCGTCGGGGCCGGGGCCGCCGTCGACCGCCCCCGAGGACGTGACGCCGACGGTGCGCCCGGCGACGTGGGCGACGGCCGGGGCCCGAGCCCCGAACATCCGGTCGGTGAGCAGCACCGTCGCGTCGCGGCCGGCGAGACGCAGGCCGGGGGCGTCGAGGTAGCCGCTCGGCGACGACACCGCCGGCGTGGTGGGCAGCCCCCAGGGCGGCAGGTCGCCGGCCGACCGCCTGCGTGCCTGGCGGTAGGTCCGGCGGTCGTGAGCGGCCGACGCCGCGACGTCGACGTCGCCGTACGGCAGGGCGAGGATCTCGCTGCCCTCCAGGCCCGCGTGCAGGCGCTCGAGCCAGGTGGTGGCGGCGTCGGCCGCCGCCTGCTGGCGGGGGGTGAGCTCCGGGCCGTCGGTCCCGTCGGTCCCGTCGTCCGGCGTCGGGCTGGGCGACGGCGACTCGGTGGCGTCGCCGTCGGCCGGGTCGACGGTGGGTCCCAGATAGCGGCCCGGGTTGCCGGCCGCGAGCCGGCGGGCGGCGTCGACGACCGCCGGGTCGACCAGCCAGCTCACCGGGCGCGAGCCCGCGGCCGCCCCGAGGTCCACCAGGGACCGCAGCGCGCCACCCGGGGACAGCCCCTCGGTCCAGCGACCCAGCCCGCCGATGGAGCCGTCGGGCGCGTGCGCGACGAGCCGGCGGATCGGGATCACCAGCGACGTGTCCACGGTCTTGCTCGTCTTCGGCACGTACGGCAGGAACGTGCGGGCGCGGCCGTCGGCGCCGTCGAGCCGGCCCTCGGGTCCCTCGCCGAGCGCGTGCACGCCGAACCAGTAGACACCGCCATCGGTCATCCGCAGGAAGCGGTGCGGGACCGTCAGCGAGAACTGGGCGGTCTCGCCCGGCGCGAGCTCGTCGATCGTGTACTCGGTGTCCGGGTCGCCGAGGTCGATGATGCGCTGGCCGACCTCGGTGGTGGCCGGGGTGGCCGCGGCCTCGGCGAGGTCGGCGGAGGTGGTGATCGGCGTCGAGCCGAGGAACGCATAGACGTTGATCGTCTGCCAGGGGCCCTCGTCCCGGTTGGTCACCGAGCCGGTCACCCGGATCGGGCCGCGGTGCGGGATCTCCGACGACGACAGGGTCTCGATGGTCACGTCGAGCGGGTCGGCGTCGGCGGCGCGCGCGCCGGGCGCGGCCTGCGCCGTACCGGCCGGAACGCCGAGGAGGGTCGCGAGCACCACCACGAGGGCAGGCAACAGCGACACCGGGCGAAGCACGCCCGCGACTCTACTGGGGGAACCTGTGCCGAATCGGCGGCCCTCGCCGCCAGCACTAGACTGCTGGCCCGTGCCCGACGCCCCGCCTCCCCCTCCCCAGATGGCCGACGTCCAGCGCTCGGTGTCCCGGGAGCTGGACCGCATCGCGCCGGTCATCGACGACCTCGGCCGGCGGTTCTCCGACGCCGGGCACGAGCTCGCGCTGGTCGGCGGGCCGGTGCGCGACGCGATGCTCGGGCGGCAGCACAACGACCTCGACTTCACGACCTCCGCCCGGCCCGAGCAGACGGAGCGGCTGCTCCAGGGCTGGGCCGACGCGATCTGGGACATGGGCCGGGCGTTCGGCACCATCGGGTGCCGCCGCGGGGAGTGGCAGGTCGAGATCACGACCTACCGCTCGGAGGCGTACGACCCGACCTCGCGCAAGCCGGACGTGGACTTCGGCGACTCGCTGGCCGGCGACCTGGGCCGCCGCGACTTCACCGTCAACGCGATGGCGGTGACCGTGCCCGGGCGGCAGCTCGAGGACCCGTACGGCGGGATCGTCGACCTCGCGCACCAGGTGCTGCGCACGCCCGGCCGGCCGGAGGACTCGTTCTCCGACGACCCGCTGCGGATGATGCGGGCCGCCCGGTTCGCGGCTCAGCTCGGCTTCACCGTCGCACCGGAGGTCGTCGACGCGATGCGCGCGATGGCCGGCCGGATCGAGATCATCTCCGCCGAGCGGGTGCGTGACGAGCTGGTCAAGCTGGTCACCGCGCCGTACCCCCGGCGGGGGCTGGCGCTGCTGGTCGACACCGGGCTCGCCGATCTCGTCCTGCCCGAGCTGCCGGCGCTGAAGCTGGAGCGTGACGAGCACCACCGGCACAAGGACGTCTACGAGCACACGCTCACCGTGCTGGAGCAGGCGATCGACCTCGAGCCGCGGCTGCCGGGCGGCGGGCCGGACTTCGTCGCGCGGTTCGCCGCGCTGATGCACGACGTCGGCAAGCCGCGCACCCGGCGGTTCGTCGACGACGGCACCGTGACCTTCCACCACCACGACGTCGTCGGCGCCAAGATGACCCGCAAGCGGATGAAGGCGCTGCGGTTCTCCAACGACGACATCGACGCGGTCGGCAAGCTGGTCGAGCTGCACCTGCGGTTCCACGGCTACGGCACCGGCGAGTGGACCGACTCCGCCGTCCGCCGCTACGTCCGCGACGCCGGCGACCAGCTCGAGCGCCTGCACGTGCTCACCCGCGCCGATTCCACCACGCGCAACAAGCGCAAGGCCGACCGGCTCCAGCGCACCTACGACGACCTCGAGGCGCGCATCGCCCAGCTGCGCGAGCAGGAGGAGCTGCACTCCATCCGTCCCGACCTCGACGGCAACCAGATCATGGAGATCCTCGGCATCGGCCCCGGTCGCGAGGTCGGCGCGGCGTACCAGTTCCTCCTCGACCTGAGGATGGACAACGGCCCGATGAGCGAGGACGACGCCCGCAGCGCCCTGCTCGCCTGGTGGGCCGGTCGGGTGTCGTAGTCGCGCAATTGCTGAGTTGACCTGGGTTACTCGGCGGTAGAGGAAGGCTGGGCGTTCAATTGCGCTGGCCGGCACCGGGCCGTCGGCACCCAGACTCTCGACGCTGTGGATGACGAACGCATCGCGGCGGCACCTGTGCCAATCTCCCGGCCATGTTCGATGACAGGCAGCCGTTCACCCGCGCCGACGGGCTCGGCGCAGGGATCCCGCGGAACGTCCTGGACGGGCCGAAGTACTCCCGGATCTTCCGAAACGTCCACATCTCGTCAGCGGTGCGGATCGAGCAGGAGCAGCGATTCTCCGGGGCACTCCTGCTCCATCCCGAGGGTGCCTTCCTCAGTCACACCAGCGGCGCCCGCGTGCGCCGCATCGCCGTGCCTGACGACCCGTTCGTGCACGTCAGCGTGACCGACGCGAAGGACCGGCGCTGGTCGCCGGGCCTGAAGCCGCACGTCGCTCCGCCCCACACCGAGGTCGTGGTCGTCGACGGCACCCCGGTGTCCGGTCTGGTTCGCAACTTCATCGAGCTCGCCGCGATCCTGCCTCTCGTCGATGTCGTGGTCGCAGGTGACGACATGTGCCGGAGACTGAACATCCGTGCCGCCTGGCTGCGGGCACAGCTCGCGAAGTCGAAGGACTACTGGTCGCCCGCGGCGAGGTACGCAGCCAGCTACGTCCGGAACGGCGTGGGCTCGCCCATGGAATCCCGGTTACGGATGCTCCTCGTCCTCGCCGGATTCCCCGAGCCCGAGGTCAACGTCGAGATCAGGGACGAGAACGGTGACGTGCTGCTGCAGTTCGACCTCGGCTATCGCCGAGCCAAGGTGGCGATCGGGTACGACGGCCGGCGGCATGTCGAGGTCGTCGACGATTGGGAGCACGACATCACGCGGCGGGACCGAACCGACGACGCGGCCTGGCGAGAGGTCACCGTCGTCGCGAGCGGGGTCTACGTCGACCCGCTCAGTACTCTTGACCGAGTCGCCCGTGCGCTGACATCACGGGGTGTGGAGGTCCCGCGGATCTACGATCCGGAGTGGATGCGGCACTTCCCGGGCCGACGCCGCGCCGCCTGAGGGAGGCACGGCTACCGGAACGTCCGCGAGCCGAGTCGCCCCCTGGCGCAATTGAACGCTCAGACTGCCGCTACTGATCGGTAGGGCAGTCTGAGCGAGCAATTGCGTCGAGACCCCTCGACGGCCCTCCGCGCCAGCGGAGGGCCCCCGACGGGCGGCTAGAAGCGGAACCAGTCCACGTACGCGCGGCCCTTGACGACGACCAGCTTCACCTGGTGCGGTCCGGCGCCGAGGTGGCGCAGGACCCGGTGCGCGAACACCGGCTTCGCCTGGGTGCCCCGGAACCGGATCGTCGCCACCCGGTCGCCGTCTACCACGATCTTGGCCCGGCCGCCGCGGGCGGCCTGGCCGAACCGGACGTCGAGCTTCGGGCCGACGGTGGTCAGGCGCATCGTGTCGCGTCCCTTGCCGGTGCCGAGGTTGTCGCAGTAGCGGCCGCCCGACGCCGACGTCGAGCGCACGTTGCGCCAGCTGCCGGTGCGGTCGACCTTCCGCGACCCGCATTGCACGGTCGTCGGCGAGGGCGAGGGCCCGGGCGAGGGGGCCACCGTCACCCGGACGAAGTCCGCGGCGGTGGCGCCCGACGGGTCCGTGACGAGGACCGTCACGTCGTACGTCCCGGCCTGGTCGAAGGCGTGCCGGACCACCGGGCCGCTGGCGTCCTTGGTGGAGCCGCCGTCACGGAAGTCCCAGGTGTAGTCGAGGTCACCCGGGGTCTCGGCGTCGGAGCTGCCACTGGCGTCGAACGTCACCTGCTGACCGGTGCGAGCGTGGTCCGGGTCCGCCTTCGCGTCTGCGGTCGGCGCGGTGTTGGCCGGTGCGGTCGGCGGGAGGTAGCCGTAGTCGAAGGCGCCACAACCGGTACCCGTCGTGAACTTCACCGTGCCGGTGAGGTCACCGTCGGACGTGGCCGGGCCGTCGGCGTTGCCGGACATCGACGTCACGTCGAAACCGAGGCAGCCGAAGCCGAACTCCCAGTTGCCCGACGCGGTGGACGGGTCGGAGTAGTTGTCCACGTGCGGCTTCGCCTTGGCGTCGGAGAACGACGACCGTGCGGGCGCCGCGGTGAACGCGGCGTCGTTCAGGTCCGGCGTGTCCGAGCCCGGCTCGGGGGTCGAGTCGAGCGGGGACTGCGCCGGCGGGTTGTCGGTGCCGACGTTGCCGTAGCCGTGCGCCTCGTCGGTGTAGGCGAGGTAGAAGCCCGCCTGCCAGCCGATCGGGTCGCGGTCGATCTGGCCGTGGCCGTCGAGGTCGAAGCCGGACCGGTCGCGCATCTCCATGTAGTACGCGTGGTCCTGGGGCGAGTCGGCACCGGCCTGGAGGTACTTCCAGCCCTGGGTGCACGTCTGGGCCGTCGTCAGGCTCTCCCGGCAGCCGCCGTTGAAGATGCGCGGGTCGGTCGGCCCGCCGTCGGACTCGAAGTCCGTCTGGAGGAGCACCTTGTCGCCGGACGGCGTCGTCGCGGTCACCTTGACGTCGTCGATGAACCAGCCGGGCCGGGCCAGGCCCGGGTCGGTGGCGTAGCTGAACCGGAGCGCGCCGTTGGGCTTCCCGGCCAGGTCACTGATGTCGTAGCTGTCGGCGAGGAAGACGGCGGGCGGCGTGTCGCCGAGCTTGCGGTCGGTCGCCTCGCTGCCGGCGGCGTACGAGCCGCTGGTCCCGGTCAGGCCGTTGTCGTACTTGGCCTGGCAGGTGTTCTGGTTCGGGTTGCCGGCCAGCGGGTCGGTGTTCGACGTGGTGTAGCCGTTCTCCGACTCGTGCGAGGTGTAGGTCTTGCCGCCGTCGGTGGTCGTCAGCACGAAGCCGTAGTCGTAGTCCCACTCGATGTCCCAGTTGGACTTGAAGGTCAGCTTCACGGTGCTCCCCGAGGGCAGGCTCGCGAGCCCGGGGACGGCCAGGTCGAGGTTGTGGCCGCCCTCCGGCGCGCAGCCGAAGTCGTTGCCGGAGCCGGACCACCACGCGTGGCTCTTGCTGGCCTTGTCCCCGGTGTCGAACGTCGCGGGGTCGAGCAGCTGTCGCCCGGGCAGCTTCGCCACGAACATCTGGGAGTTGTGCACGACGCCGTCCTGGCCGTTGACCAACGTGTACGGCTGCCCGTCCGGGGTCTTCCAGGTGATCGTGCCGATGTCCTGCTTGGAGTCGGTGATGTTCGAGACGGTCTTGGTCATACCCGGCTCGAGCACCTGCGGGACCACCCAGCCGAGCTCCTGCCGGGAGTAGGCGTCCATGTTCTGCGACTTGTCGGTGGCCATCAGGTTCCAGTCGCCGTACGTCTCCCGGTTGCCCGTGGAGTAGAAGTCCGGCAGGCCGAGGGAGTGGCCGTACTCGTGGGAGATCACCGACGCCTTGTCGATCGCGGTCTCGGGGTTCACGTTGTACGGACCGACGCGGACGAACACCTTGAGCGCGTCGCCCTTGTCCGAGGTCGTCATCGTCTTGCGGCTGGTGTCGGTGTACCAGAGCGGCCGGCCCTCGAGGTCCTTGAGCTGGTCGTCGGAGGTGTAGCCGGGCAGGCCGGTGTCCGGGTCGGTGTAGTAGTACTCGAGCGAGGAGGAGTGCGGCCACACGTTGTCGTACGGCGCGCCCGGGTAGTCGCAGCCGGCCACCGAGAGCTGGGACGAGCCGTTGCCGCCGCACCCGGCGAACACGACCATGAAGAAGTCGACGACGCCGTCCTTGTCGGTGTCGTAGTCGGAGTAGTCGATCTCCGGGTCCGCGATCTGCGCGGCGTCGTAGGCCAGCTTGCCGGCGGACCCGCAGCCGCCGTCGATGCTCTGGAGCGCCCCGACGCCGGTGAGCGCACCGATGATCGCGGAGCCGTTGGCGTCCGAGCCGTAGTAGCCGGTGTCGCCGGGCAGGTTGTAGACGCCGTTGGTGATGCGCTCGGTGTACCCGGGTCCGCCGACGGTGCCGGGCGCCGGGACGGGGCCGGTCTGGGTCGCGCCCGCGCAGGTCTGGCCGGGCTCGACCTGGGTGAAGTCGAAGCCGGGGCCGTAGGTGAAGTCCTTGGTGGCGATGCCGGCGGACGGGACGGTGCCCTCCGGGAAGAGCTGCCCGAGGGACATCTCCTGGTACAGGTTGAACGTGGAGCCCGGCTTGGCGGGGTCGTTGATGACCGACTCGAGCGAGTCGCCGGTGTGGCCGGTCTGGTAGGCGCGGTCGCGGTACTCGACCGGGACGACCGGGAACGGGCGGTCCCCGTACCGTGCGGTGTCGTAGGTGCCGGACGGCGGGATCACCTTCGGACCGTGGCTGGTCGCCTGCTTCGTGCTGGTGCCGACCGTGATCGAGGCGGTTGTCGAGATGTCGCGCCAGACGATCTCGGGGTTCTGCGCGGTCGTGTCCGCGACGCTCTCGAGGACGAGGGTGCGGGTCTGGCCGGCGGCGACGACCGGGACGGTCCAGTCGACCGTGGTGCCGTCGCCCGAGACGGTCGCGCCGGAACCGGCGTCCGTGATGGTGGAGCCCTCGGGCGCGGTCACCGTGATGGTGGCGCCGGCGATCGGCAGGTCGGTCGGGTTGGTCACGATGATCCGTGACGGGTAGCTGTCGCCCGGCTTCACCCAGCCGACCGAGGAGACGAAGCTGTTCTCGACCTCCAGGCCGCCGACGGTGACGGTGCTGACGGCGGGGCCGGAGATGGTGGGCGCGGTGGCGGTGTGGATAGCTGCGGCGGTCGCGGGGGTACCCGGTAGGGCGAGCAGCGCGATTCCGAGGACGGCGACAGTGGTGGCCGCGACGGTGTTCTTCAACATGGGCGGACGCAATCTCGACAGGGGTCGCGGGTGGCGACCGAGTGATCCGGCAACGACGCATTGCCGCCGCTGGTTACGAGCCCTTACCCGCACCCCGGTCCGGGCAGGCCCGCCCACCCGTGCGGTCCAGACCGGCGCTTCTCCCACCTTCGCGGCGGCGCGCACCTACGATCCAGGGGTCATCAGGGTGTGAGCAGGGGGGAATCGGGTGCTCAAGCGTGTCGCTGTCCTCGTCGTTCTGGCGGTCGTGCTGGGTGTGACGGCGGGACCGGTGGCCGCGGCCTCCTCGTTCACGCCACGCCCGGGACCGACGTGGAACAACCCGCGGGGCGACCTCGCCGCGCGCAACGTCAACATGTGGAAGATCCGCAGGACGATCGACGCCGTCCCGCGGGGCGGCGTCATCCGGATCGCCGTCTACTCCTACAACCGCCGCGACATCGGCGACGCCCTCATCCGGGCCTGCAAGCGGCGCGTCTCGGTCCAGCTGGTGCTGAACGACAACGCGATCGGCGCCGAGGCGCACCGGATGATGCGGTACCTCGGCAGTGACATCCGGCCGCGGTGGAAGGACCGGTGCCACCCGCGGAAGTACGGCCCGCGGCGCGAGCCGTACCCGGTCCCGAGCTTCTTCAAGGTCTGCCAGGGCGCCTGTCGGCTGGGCAGCGACCGCTCGAACCAGCACAGCAAGTTCTACCTGTTCTCGGCGACCGGCAACGGGAAGCCGGTCGTCATGTTCGGCTCGAACAACATGATGAGCTACGCCGCCAACGTGCACTGGAACGACCTCTACACCGTGCTCGGCAACCAGAAGATGTTCGACGACTTCAGCACGATCTTCGGCCAGATGGCGCAGGACCGGTGGCGCAAGCGCCCCTACGTGACGGTCCAGGACGGCAAGTACTTCGTCGAGTTCGGGTCCGATCCGCACGTCAGCGGCACCAGGGACCACATCTACGAACGCCTCGACCGGGTCGGCTGTCGGGCTCCGGCCGGGTACGGCGAGCAGGGCCACACCACGATCCGGATCATGATGTACGGCTGGGTGGGCGCGCGCGGGCTGCTGCTGGCCCGCAAGGTCGCGGCGCTGTCGCGGGCCGGCTGTCGGGTGCGGGTGCTGGTCAGCGGGGCGGGTCGGCGGGTGCACGCCGTGCTGCACCGGTCCGGCGTCTCCATCCGGAGCTCCGCCGTCGACCTCGACGACGATCCCGAGACCGGCTTCGACGAGACCGGCTGGGAGGTCTTCTCCCACGAGAAGTGGATGTCGTTGAACGGGACGTGGGCCGGGCACCCGTTCAAGGGGGTGTGGACCGGCTCGGAGAACTGGTCCAACGTGTCCCGGTTCAACGACGAGGTGACCGTGCAGGTTCCGTTCGCGTCAGCGCTCGCGGCGTACGCCCGTCACTTCGAGTTCGTCGGTCGCACCACGGCGGCGCTACGGGCGACGGCCCGCCAGGAGTGATCCTGGCGGGCCGTCGCGCCGTGCGGGGTGCTGCGGTGCCTCAGTGGCTGACTTCGCCCTTGATGAACGCCTCGACGCGGGCGCGGCCCTCGTCGTCCGGCAGCTGCACCGGGGGGGACTTCATCAGGTAGGACGAGGCGGAGATCAGCGGGCCGCCGATGCCGCGGTCCTTGGCGATCTTCGCGGCGCGGATCGCGTCGATGATGATGCCCGCGGAGTTCGGGGAGTCCCAGACCTCGAGCTTGTACTCGAGGTTCAGCGGGACGTCGCCGAAGTTGCGGCCCTCGAGGCGGACGTAGGCCCACTTGCGGTCGTCGAGCCATGCGACGTAGTCGGACGGGCCGATGTGGACGTTCTTGTCGTGGACCTTGCCGGCGAGCTCGCCGTGCAGGTTCGAGGTGACGGCCTGGGTCTTGGAGACCTTCTTGGACTCCAGGCGCTCGCGCTCGAGCATGTTCTTGAAGTCCATGTTGCCGCCGACGTTGAGCTGGTACGTGCGGTCCAGCGTCACGCCGCGGTCCTCGAACAGCTTGGCCATCACGCGGTGGGTGATGGTCGCGCCGACCTGCGACTTGATGTCGTCGCCGACGATCGGGACACCGGCGTCCTCGAACTTCTTCGCCCAGACCGGGTCGGAGGCGATGAAGACGGGGAGCGCGTTCACGAACGCCACGCCGGCGTCGATCGCGCACTGGGCGTAGAACTTGTCGGCCTCCTCGGAACCCACCGGCAGGTAGGAGACGAGGACGTCGGCCTCGGTGTCGCGGAGGACCTGGACGATGTCGACCGGCTCGGCCGCGGACTCCTCGATGGTCTCCCGGTAGTACTTGCCGAGGCCGTCGAGGGTGTGGCCGCGCTGGACCTCGACGCCGAGCGTCGGGACGTCGCAGATCTTGATGGTGTTGTTCTCGGAGGCGTTGATCGCCTCGGAGAGGTCCTTGCCGACCTTCTTGTCGTCGACGTCGAACGCCGCGACGAACTGGACGTCGGAGACGTGGTAGTCACCGAACGTCACGTGCATCAGGCCGGGCACCGTCCCCGTCGGGTCGGCGTCCCGGTAGTAGTGCACTCCCTGGACCAGGGAGGAGGCGCAGTTGCCCACTCCCACGACTGCTACTCGAACCGAACCCATCAGGGTTGTCCTTCCTCGTCTGCTACTTCTGGGACGTGGCCTGGTGGCCGTTGCTGGTGGTGTCGACGCCCGGCTCGCTGGTGGAGGCGGGGGTGTCGACACGGCTCTGCTCACCGCTGCGCTCGGCATTGATGAGGTCGGAGAGCCACCGGACCTCACGCTCGACCGACTCGACGCCGTGGCGCTGGAGCTCCATGGCGTACCTGTCGACTTCCTTCTGGGTCATCGACAGCTGGCTCTGCACCCGGTCGAGACGCTCCTGGAGGCGGGTCCGCCGACCCTCGAGGACCCGCAGGCGGATCTCCATGTCGGTGCGCGAGAAGAACGCGAAGCGGATGTCGAAGTTGTCGTCCTCCCACGCGGTGGGACCGACCTCCGTCATCAGCCGCTCGAACTCCCGCTGCCCGGCCTCCGTGAGCTGGTAGACGATCCGCGGCCGCCGGGTCACCGGGGTGACGGTCGTGGCCGCCTCCTCGATGAGGTTGCCGCGGAGCATCTTCTTCAGGGTGGGGTAGAGCGATCCGTAGGAGAGCACCCGACCCCATCCGAGCATGAGGTTGAGCCGCTTCCGGAGCTCATAGCCGTGCATGGGTCCCTCGTGCAGCAGCCCGAGGACTGCCAGCTCGATGGTCTCTGCCCGACGTGCCATACGACCTATCGTAGCGATATATCCGCGCGTTGCGAAGCCGTGACCCGTCGGTGCCGAGCATGCCAGCTCCGGATGGACGTGTCGGAGCGCACCCGGGCGGCGTCTTGGGACCCGTTGGCGGCTCCCCGTACCCTGACGAGGATCTCGATCCCGAACCGGAGCTCCCCAACGTGAGTGGTAAGCGCAGCGCCGGCACGTCCGCCAGCACCACTGCCAGCAGGACTGCCAGCAAGAAGTCGGCGCCGAAGCGACCCCGCACCCGCAAGCAGCAGGCCCTGCGGGTGGCCAAGTGGGCCGGGATCGGCTTCCTGGTCCTCGCGGTGGTCGCGGTCGCCGGCTTCGTCTTCCTCTACAAGACGATCGACATCCCGGACCCGAACGAGGACTTCCTCACCCAGACGTCGCAGATCTACTACGCCGACGGCAAGACCGAGCTCGGCAGCTTCGCGGTCCAGAACCGCGACTCCATCTCGATCAAGGAGATGCCCGAGAACCTGCAGGACGCGGTCGTCGCGGCGGAGAACCGCACGTTCTGGACCGACAAGGGCATCGACCCCAAGGGCATCATCCGGGCCGCGTTCAGCAACGCGTCCGGCAACTCCACGCAGGGCGCGTCGACGATCACCCAGCAGTACGTGAAGATCCTCTACCTGAGCCAGGAGCGCTCCTACCAGCGCAAGGTCAAGGAAGCGATCCTGTCGCTCAAGATCCAGCGCACGCAGAGCAAGACCCAGATCCTCGAGGGCTACCTCAACACCATCTACTTCGGCCGGGGCGCGTACGGCGTCCAGGCGGCCGCGCACGCGTACTTCGACAAGGACGCCAAGGACCTGACGCTCAAGCAGTCCGCGGTCCTCGCGAGCGTGCTGAACAACCCCACGCACTTCGACCCCGCCAACGGCCGGCAGTCCAAGCACGACCTGCACGAGCGCTACGACTACGTGCTCCAGGGCATGGCCTCGGCCGGCAGCATCACCAGCGAGCAGGCCGCCCGGGCCGCCAAGCACCTGCCGAAGTTCCCGGAGATCAAGGCCGACAGCCGGCTGGGGGGCCAGAAGGGCCACATGCTCGCCATGGTCCGCGACGAGCTGCACCAGCTCGGGTACAGCGACGAGCAGATCGACGGGGGCGGCCTCCAGGTCACCACCACGTTCACCAAGAAGGCGATGGACGCCGCCGCGAACGGGGTCAAGGAGGAGCGCCCGGAGGGCTTCGGCGACAAGCAGCTGCACGTCGCGGTGGCGAGCGTCGAGCCCGGCACCGGCGCGCTGCGCGGGTTCTACGGCGGCCAGGACTACCTGGACTCGCAGATCAACTGGGCGGTCACCGGTGGCGCGCCCGGATCGTCGTTCAAGCCGTTCGCCCTCGCGACCGGGCTCAAGGAGGGCTTCTCCCTCAAGGACACCTTCGAAGGCAACTCGCCCTACTACTACAACGGCGAGGGCACCGGTGACCGGGTGCGCAACGAGGGCTCGGGTCCCGACGGGCTGGGCACCGACTACGGCTCCGCGGTCAGCCTGCTCTACGCGACCGAGCAGTCGATCAACACCGCGTACGCCGACCTGACCATGTCGATCCCGGACGGCCCGGAGAAGATCCTCGAGACGGCCAACGCGCTGGGCATCCCGAAGTGGGACAAGTCGAAGGGCGGCTTCGACAACCTGCACAACAGCCCCGGCCTGGAGCCGGTGTCCGGCATCGCGCTCGGGTCCGCGACCATCGCACCGGTCAACATGGCGAACGCCTACGCGTCGATCGCGAACGGCGGCGAGGCGGCCGACGTGCACGTGATCGAGAAGGTCGTCGACGAGCAGGGTGGCCACAACTACACCTGGAAGCAGCACACGACCCCGGCGTTCGACCCGAACGACGCGCAGATGAACAGCGACATCGCCGCCGACACCTCCTACGCCCTGCAGCAGGTGGTGCGGTCCGGTACCGGCCAGAACGCGCTGGCGCTGGGCCGGCCCGCCGCCGGCAAGACCGGCACGGCGACCAACGCCAAGGACCAGGTCTCGTCGTCGTGGTTCGTGGGGTACACCCCGCAGCTGGCGACCGCAGTGATGTACGTGCGGGGCAAGGGCAACGAGCAGCTCGACGGCTGGCTGCCGTCCTACTTCGGTGCCGAGTACCCGACCCGCACCTGGACCGCGGTCATGCGGGCCGACATGGAGGGTGTCCCCGAGGAGCCCTTCCCGCTGGCCGCGAACCTGGACGGCGACGCGCCGGACACGGGCCACGACCCGGCGCCGCCGCCGCCCACGCAGACCAGGACGACCAAGCCGACGCCGACCCCGACCCAGACCCCCACGCAGACCCCCACGCAGACCCCCACGCCGACCCCGACCCCGACGCCGACGGAGTCGCCGACGGACAGCTGCGGGCTGCTCGGCGGCTGCGGGTCGCCGTCCGACACGCCCTCGTCGTCGGACCCGGCGACCCCCCCGCCCTCCAGCCAGTCGGGAGGCACGGGTGGACCGGGCGCACGCGGCCGGCGCGGTCGGCGGCGTACCCGGGTGTCCTGAATGCGCCCGGCGCCCGGTGACTGGGTCGATCCCACCACGGACGACCCCGTCGTCGGCGCGCTGAGCGAGGGCGTCGGCGGCCCCGTGGGACCGCGCGCCGGCCGGCACCCGTGGTGGACGCCGGTGCGGGTGGTGCTCGCGCTGACCGCGGTCTGCCTCGCGCTGGGGATGTGGCAGAAGACCAACTGCTACGAGGACACCTGGCAGGACGGGAACGCCCGGTACACCCACATGTGCTACTCGGACCTGCCCTACCTCTACACGGGGCGCGGGTTCGCGGAGCTGACCTGGCCGTACAGCGACGACGCCCAGACCCGGGCCCGCTACGAGGTGATGGAGTACCCCGTCGGCATCGCCTACTGGGCCTACGGCGCCGCCTGGGTCACCCACTGGCTGAACGGCTCCCCCCCGATCGAGCCGCGGTACGCGATGTCGGTGGGCGACCTGTCGGCCACGTCGCCGGTGCTGCGGGAGATGCGGATCTTCGTCGTCGTCAACGCGCTGGGGTTCGCGGTGCTGACGCTGCTGGCGGCCTGGCTGCTCACAGGGGTCAACCCCCGACGGCCCTGGGACGCGGCGGCGTTCGCGCTCTCGCCGGCGCTGCTGCTCACCGGGCTGGTGAACTGGGACCTCGTCGCGGTCGTGTTCGTCGCCGGCGCGCTCTGGGCGTGGGCCCGCGACCGACCACTGCTGACCGGCGTGCTGATCGGTCTCGGCACGGCGGTCAAGCTCTACCCGCTGTTCCTCCTCGGCGGGGTGCTGGTGATCTGCCTGCGCCGGCGCCGGATGCGCGAGCTGGCGGTGGCCACGCTGGGCGCGGCCGGGGCGTGGGTGCTGGCCAACCTGCCGGCGTACCTGTCCGGGCCCTCGGAGTGGAAGGTCTTCTGGTCGTTCAACTCCGACCGGGGCGCCGACCTGGGCTCGGCGTGGCTGGTCGTGCAGCAGGCGATGGAGCAGGTCGGCGACCCGTTCGCGTTCGACCCGCACACGATCAACGTCGGCTCGTGGCTGTTCTTCGGCGCCTGGTGCATCGGGGTGCTGGTGCTCGGGCTGACCTCTCCGGCGACGCCGCGGCTCGCGCAGCTCGGGTTCCTCGTGGTGGCGGGGTTCCTGCTCGTCAACAAGGTGTACTCGCCGCAGTACGTGCTGTGGCTGCTGCCGCTCGCGGTGCTGGCGCGCCCGCGCTGGCGCGACCTGCTGATCTGGCAGGCCGGTGAGGTGCTCTACTTCGCGTCGGTGTGGTGGTACCTCGGCGGGTTCCTCGCTCCGGCAGGCGGCGGCGACTCCGGGTTCTACTGGGCCGCGATCGCGCTCCGCATCGCCTGCGAGCTGTGGCTGGTGGCGATGGTGGTGCGCGACATCCTGCACCCGCGCCACGACCCGGTGCGGGCCGCCGTCCGGTGGCCCGCGGTCGCGGCGGCTGCTCGCTCCGCATGATGAGATGACCCCGAACCCTCGGTACTCGGGACTCAGGAGCTCGGACGTGACTCGGACCCACCTGCGCGCCGCCACGGCGGTGCTGCTCACCGCCGCCGTCGTCCTCGGATCGGCCGGCTGCAGTGGCAGCGACTCCAGCGACTCCGACGAGGCCGGCGGAGCGCCGACCCCGTCGGCCACGTCCGCGACCACGGAGCAGAGCACGGACCAGACCGGCACGACGCCCGGTCCGGCGCCCCTGGCCCTGACCTCCGGCGGGCCGTCCGGCTCGATCTGCCTGCTGCCGTCCGCGGCCCGCGACCTGGCCTGGTTCGACGTGACCTGGAAGGCCGGAGCCGACCTGGACGCGCTGCGGTTCCGGCTGACCGACCCGGTCGGTGTCCGCCAGCGGGTCGGCGACACGATCAACGTGCCGCCGGTGAACTTCGGCGGCAGCATCGCCTACGGCGGCTCGGCCTCCTGGCCCGAGCGGGCGAAGGCGCTGGACACGCGCACGACGTCGTGGGCCGAGCACGCGCCGATGTGGACCTGGTCGCCGGCCGAGGGCGAGACCGGGCTGGTGGTGCTGCACCTCGTGCTCGACGAGAAGGCGCTGCACAGCAAGCAGGGCGCGTCGTTCAGCGGGATCCGGGCGACGTACCGCACCGCCGACGGTGCGGCCGGCAGCGTCGCCGTCCCCGCGCAGGCGACGTTCCGCGCCCGGGCGAGGTGCTGACCCGCGGTCAGCTCACGACGATGCGGTCGAACGCGGTCGCGGTGTAGCGCACCCGCACGTCGATCTCGTCGCCGATCGCCGGCACCCGGGCCCCGTGGGGCAGGAACAGCATCGAGGCCTGCATGTGCGGCGGCTCGGCGAACAGCCGCTGCTTGCCGTCGATCGAGAACGGCGAGCGCACGAACCCGGCCGCGTCCAGGCCGCCGCGGGCCAGCGTCGCCGCCCGGGCCCGGAGCGAGGCCTCGCCGGTCGGCGCCTCGAGGCCGATGCCGTGCGCGGTGCCGCCGCTGACGACCAGGATGTGGCCCGCCTTCGGTGCCGTCCGGTGCCGGTAGCCGTAGGAGTCGCCGCGCTCGACCTCGTGCACGTCGAGCACGGTCGCGGTCACGTGCAGCGCGCCGCGGTCGCCGAGCCAGAGGTCGGTGCCGACCCGCGGCCGGAAGGTCAGGTCCGGGTAGGCCGAGCGCAGCTCGCCGAGCTCGGCCGCGCTGAGGTGGCTGACCCAGATGGTGTCCAGCGGCAGCTCGGCCGCGACCACGTCGTTGACCAGCCGCCGGACCTCCGACAGGTGGGCGCCGTGCGCGAGCGGCAGGTGCAGCGCCACGCCCTCGACCTTCGCGCCCGGCCGGGCCGCGACCTCGCGGGCCGCCGCCCACAGCTCGCGCGCGGACATGCCGTGGCGCAGCATGCTGGTGGCGCGCTCGAGCAGGAAGCGGGCACCCGGCTCGCGGTCCAGCAGGCCGGCGACGTCCTCCTGGCGGCTGACGGTGTGGATCACCCGCTTCGCCAGCGCGGGGTCGACCTCGAGCGCCGCGCCGAACGGCCGCCACGGGGTCAGCACGAGCAGGCTGCCGTCGTACCGGCCGGCGACCTCGGGCAGCTCGTCGTAGGTCCCGACGGCGAGGGTGTCCAGGCCCAGCCACTGCGTCTTGCGGGCCAGCCGGCCGAGGGTGAAGCCGTAGCCGTTGCCCTTCGCGACCGGGACCAGGCCCGGGGTGGCGTCGGTGTACGCGCGGAGGTGGCGTCGCCAGCGGTCGCCGTCGACGGTCAGCGTGAGGCTCATGAACGCCCCCCGGAACGGCGGCGCATGTACAGGTCGAAGGCCTTGTAGAGCGGCTTGCTGAGCGGCAGGTCCCACTCGCCGACGTACTCGACGGCCTCGCCGCCGGTGCCGACCTTGAACTGGATCAGCCCGAGGTGGGGGTCGTCGGACGCCAGGGTGTCGGTGATGCCGCGCAGGTCGTAGACGTCGGCGCCGGCGGCGATCGCGGCGCGGATCATCGCCCACTGGACGGCGTTCGACCCGCGGACCTCGCGCTTCTCGGTGGAGGAGGCGCCGTAGGAGTACCAGGCGTGCGCGCCGACGCGGATCGCGATCGTGGCGGCGACGAGCGTGCCCTCGTGGCGGGCGGTGTGGAGGACGATCCGGTCCGGGTCCTCGGCCGCGAGTGCCTCGACCATGGTGCTGAAGTACGTCAACGGCCGCGGGGTGAAGTGGTCGCGCTCGGCGGTGTGCACGTAGAGGTCGTGGAACGTCTTGAGCTCGGGCTCGATCGCGGTGCCGGCGTACGCCGCGGTCTCCACGCCCTCCTTGGCGGCCTTCTTGATGTTGCGGCGCCAGAGCTGGTTCATGCCGGCGAGCACCTCGTCCTCGATGCGGCCGGCGAGCGGGACCTGGAAGACGTACTGCGGCTGGCCGGCCGCGAAGCCGCCCTCGACCGCCTGCGGCCGCCAGCCGAGCTCGGTGAGCTGGGAGACGACGCGGGCACCGAGGCTGGACCGCTCGGTGGGCGCGAGGTCGCCGAGGCGGCGTACCGCGTCGTCGGCGATGCCGGCCTTGACCGTGGCCGCGTCCCAGCGCCGGGTGACGACGGGCGGTCCCATGCGGACGCCGAACGCGCCGCGACTCTTCAGGTGCGCAGCCATCGGGGTCAGCCAGGCGGCGAGGTCCTCGTCGTCCCAGTCCAGGTCGGGGCCCTCCGGGAGGTAGGCGAGGTAGCGCCTGAGGCGAGGGAGCTGCCGGTAGAGGACCAGGCCGGCTCCGGCGAGCTCGCCGTCGCGGAAGAAGCCGATCGACTCGTGCCGCCACTCCGACTTGACCCGGCCCCAGGCCGGGGTCTGGAGGAAGCTCACCGAACGGCGGCCCCGGACGAACTCCAGGTGGTCGGTCGCCGGGATCTCGCGGACGGTGAGCTCGGGCTGGGGCACCGTCCCACGCTACCGAACCGGTGTCGGCCGGCCGGTCCCACCCGGACCGCCCGACGCCGGTCCAGACCGGTCGGCGGAAGATTCCGGAGAACAGGTATCAGGATCCGCTCGCGGATCCTCCTCCCGAGCGTGATCCTGATCGAGAGACAGATCAAGCATCGGGGAGCGGCGCGACCAGTGAGTGGGCTCGGCTCGGCACGACCGTCGGGGGCAGGACACCCCGACAACGGCGCCGCGCGTGCGGGCGACGTCTGGACGCAGGCGACCGACGGGTTCAACCGCTGGGTCGCGGGGGACCCCGCGGGCCTGGACGACCTGGTCGCCGTGATGACCCCGGTGCTCTGGCACGTGGTCCGGTCCTACCGGCTGTCGGAGTCGGCGGCCGAGGACGTCGTCCAGGCGACCTGGCTGGCGCTGGTACGCCGCCGCGCGACGATCGTCGACGCGGTCGCGATCGGCGGCTGGCTGACCACGACGGCACGCCGGGAGGCGTGGCGGGTGGCGCAGGGCGACGGCCGCTCGCTGCCGGTCGCCGACGACGACCTGGAGCCGCGGATCCCGGCGCAGCGCTCGGCGGAGGACACCGCGGTCCAGCACGACGAGGACGACCGGATCTGGGCGGCCGTGGACGGCCTGCCCGAGCGGTGCCGCAGGCTGCTGCGGATCGTCGCGTTCGAGAACCGGCCCGACTACCGCGAGCTCGCCTCCGACCTGGGCATGCCGGTCGGCAGCATCGGCCCCACCCGGGGCCGGTGCCTGGCGAAGCTGCGGGTGGCCCTGATGCAGACCGGGGAGTTCTGATGAGCGAGCTGAGCAGGGACGCCCTCCTGGCGGTCGTCCGCGACGTGTGGGACCGGCACGACCCGGTCCCCGACCACCTGGTGGCGACCATGCAGGCCGCCGCGGCGACGGCCGCCTCCGACCTCGACTTTGAGCTGATGGAGCTGGTCGAGCGGGCGACCGAGCTGGTCGGCGCGCGCGGCTCCTCGTCGTACACGCTCCGGTTCGTGCACGGCGACACCGACCTGCTGCTGCGGGTCGCCGTCGACGGCGACCGCTCCCGCGTCGACGGGTGGGTGGTCCCGCCCGAACCGATGACAGTCCGGGCCCTGCCCGGCGAGAATCCCACCGACTGGTCCTCGGTCGTCACCGAGACCGGGCGATTCGAGCTCACCGACCTGCCGCTCGGGCTGCTGCGCCTCCGGCTCGAACCGCACGACACCGCCCGCCCGGCGTTCGCGACGCCGACGTTCGAGATCTGAGGAGGCCTCGCCCCATGGAGCAGCCCGAGCCGAAGCGTCCTGCCCGCAAGCCCCTCGACCGCGACCCCGCGCCGCCGCGCCCGTCGGCCATCGCCGCCGTCGAGGGCCGGGTCCTCGATCCGGCCACCGCGATCACGGTCAAGGGCGTCTCCCCACGCTCGACCGTGTACGTCGGCCCGCGGCTGGTGATCTCGAAGTCCGTCGACTTCGAGGGGGCGATGCGGGTGCTCCGCGCCGTCGCGGAACCACTGGGCTGGGACGTCGAGCCGGAGCCCGAGGACCCGCGGACCGTGAACCTGAGGTTCGGTGTCCGCCCGGTCCGCATCGTCGTCGCCTCGAACCGAGCCACGATCGCGCCGGACGGCTGGACGTTGCTGCAGCAGACGCGTGCACAGTTCGGGATCGAGTCGGTCGTCGGCGTCGGCCTTGACCACGTCGTGTTCGCGGACCCGCACAACGAGGGGCATCCGGTCATCGGCGGGAATCCGCACAACGATGGTCACCCGCACAACGAAGGTCACCCCCACAACGAGGGTCACCCGGCGGACTCCTTCCCACTCAGCACCTACGGAACCCCTGGCAGCGGCGGCCGCCAACCGGTCTCCTACGTCGGCCCCCGCCCGCCTCGACGGTCGGACGACGCAGTCACGGGCCGCCGGCCGGTCGTCGCAATCCTGGACACCGGCTGTGGCTCCCACCCCTGGCTCGACGACGTCGTGAAGACCGACGTCGACCTTGACGGCTACGTCATAGGGTTCGACGATCCCGCCACGGACCCCGACGTCCTCGGCGACCTGGTCGGCCCGTTGGACGGGGTGATCGACGCGATGTCCGGCCACGGAACGTTCATCTCGGGCCTCATCCACCAAGCATGTCCCGATGCCGACATCCTGGCCTGGCGGATCATGCCGTCAGAGGGCCCCATCTCCGAGACAGCCTGGATCACCGCGCTCGCGCAGGTCGCCGAACTGGTACGAAGACATCGCGCCGGGGAACCGGGAGGACACGCGGTCGACGTGCTGAGCATGTCCCTCGGCTACTACCACGAGACGCCCGAGGATCTGCTGTTCGATCCGACGCTGTTCTCGATCCTGGCGGACCTTTCGGCGAACGGGACGCTCGTCGTCTGCTCTGCCGGCAATGACGCCACCAGTCGTCCGGCGTTCCCCGCCGCGTTTGCGCCGTGGAGCGATGGCGCCGGCCCGATCGCGGACGATCCGGACCGGCTTCCTGTCGTGTCGGTCGGCGCCATGAATCCGAATGGGCGTAGTGATGCGCTGTTCAGCAACGCCGGATCCTGGGTGCGCGCCTACGAGAGCGGCGCGGCCGTGATGAGCACGATGCCTCCGTTCCAAGGCGGTTTGCAGCCGGTCGCCCGGACCAAGGTCTTCGGACGGGTGCGTGAGTCGATTGACCCCGACGACTTCCGGGGTGGATTCGCGGTGTGGAGCGGCACGTCGTTCTCAGCCCCGCTCTTAGCCGGCCGCGTCGCGGCCATGCTGTGCGACCACCTCGTGGATGAGGACACGTCGCTTGCAGTCGACCGCGGGTGGGTCGCAGTGGAGGAGCTCACCTCGATCCGGCGATGATGGGCTGGTGCTGACGTCCGAGGAGCTGCACAGACGCGGCGTCGTAGAGATGAACGCCGGGCGTCTGTCCTCAGCGTCGAGACTCCTGAACCGGGCGCTCGACCGCACCGACGACGATGTGCTGCGGGCACGTATCTCCGCCAGCCTGGCGTATGTCGCCATCGACAGCAGCGACCTCCGAACGGGACTGCAGACGATCGACGAGGTGCTTGAGCTCACCGATCTGCCCGAGGAGTCACGTGGTGTGCTGCTTTGCCAGCGAGCGGTGATCCTGCGCCGATCCGGCGAGGCGGAGCAGGCGCTACGCGACTTCGGCGCTGCGATCGCACATCTCACCGAGCTGCCCGCCGACCTCGGCAAGGCGTACCTCAACCGAGGCACGGCGTACCTCGATCGTCAGGACCTGGCTGCAGCCGCGAGTGACTTTCAGGCAGCAGCAGCTGCCTACGGCGAGGCTGGTGACGTCGTCGCCCAAGCGAAGGCGGAGCACAACCTGGGTTACGCCCTGTTCCTCGCCGGCGACCTTGTCGGGGCATTGAGGTTGATGGAGTCAGCCCACGAGGTCGTGGCACCGACCGGGCCACTACCGCGAGCGGTCGGTGAGCAGGACCGTGCCGAAGTCCTCCTCGCCGCCGGACTGCTTGACGCCGGCACGGAGATGCTCCGCGGCGCGGCCGCGAGCTACGGCCAACGTCGGATGCGGCAGCGCCAGGGTGAAGCTGAACTGACCCTCGCGGCGAACCAGTTGGTGTTCGATCCGATCGCCGCGCGTGACAACGCGATGAAGGCGCGGCGGCGTTTCCGCGCGATGGGCGCGGAGGCCTGGCTGGATCGGGCGAACGCCGAGATCCTCGCCGCCGAGGTCGAGGCCGGACGCAGCCGCGCCACGATGGTGGATGAGCTTGTCGACTTGCGGCGGGCGCTGGATGCGCGGGGTCTGAACTGGCGGGCGAGGGCGGCCGGGCTGCGAGCCGTGCAGGTCCAGGCGCGAGGTGGCGAGCTGGCCGCGGCAGAACGACTGCTTCGTGATCTGGGACCCGGTGACGCGGACCCGCTCGCCATCCGTCTGCTCCACCGTGACGTGTGCTCAGAGCTCGACGAGATCCGAGGCCAGCTCGATGGTGCGCTCCAGCATCTTCGCGCCGGACTGTCCGACTTGCACGCCTGGCAGAGCTCGTTCGGGTCGCTCGACCTGCAGACCGGGGTCGCCGGGCACGGCGTGCGCCTCGCTGCCCGCGGCCTCGCGCTCGCGGTCGAGTCCGGGAAGCCCGAGGTGCTGTTCGAGTGGTCGGAGCGGGCGCGGATGCTGGCCAGCCGGGTGCAGCCGGTGCGGGCGCCGGAGGACGAGCAGATCGTCGCGGACCTGGCCGAGCTGCGCGAGATGGCCGCCGAGGGCGGGCGGCGCGATCCCGCGCGTGAGGCCGAGCTGCGGCAGCGGGTGCGCGAGCGGGCCTGGCAGCACCGGGGCTCGGGCGAGGTCGCCGACCCGGTCACGCTCGACGAGCTGCAACCGGCCCTGGACGGCGCGGCGCTGGTGGCGTACGTCGTCGCGGCCGATCGTGTGGTCGCGCTGGTCGTCGCGGCGAGCGACGTCACGTGGGTCGACCTCGGAGGGCGCGACCCGATCGACGCGCTGCTCGGCGGCCTGCTGCCGGACCTCGACGTCGCCGCGTCAGACCTCCCGGACACGATGGCCGGTTTCGTCCGCGAGGAGCTGGCCGGCCGGCTCGCGGCGCTCGCCGGCGTCCTGGTCGAGCCGGTGCTCGACGCCGTCGGCGAGCGGGCCGTCGTCCTCACGCCGTCCGGCGCGCTCGCCGGTGTGCCGTGGACGCTGCTTCCCGGGTTCACGGGCCGCCCGGTCACCCAGGCGCAGTCCGCGACCAGCTGGCTCGCCCGCCGCACGACGCCGCTCCGGTCGGCCACCGCCGGCTTCGTCGCCGGCCCGCGCGTCCCCCGGGCCGAGGAGGAGGTCACCGCGGCGGCCAAGGAGTGGGCGGACGCGCGCGTGCTGACCGGCGACGACGCGACCGCCGCCGCGGTGTCCGAGCTCGCGTCGGAGGTCGACGTGCTGCACGTCGCCGCCCACGGCCGGCACAGCTCGGAGAACGCGATGTTCTCCGGCCTCCAGCTCGCCGACGGGCCGTGGTTCGGCTACGACATCGACCAGCTCCGGCGGGTGCCGGACGTCGTCCTGCTGTCCGCGTGCGAGGTCGGCCGCTCGACCGTCCGCTGGGGCGACGAGCTGATCGGCATGACCACGGCGTGGCTGCACGCCGGCGCGCGGTGCGTCATCGCCTCGGCCGCGGCGGTCAACGACCGCGCGGCGTACGACGTCCTCGTCGCCGTGCACCAGCAGCTGGCGGCCGGGGTGGACCCCGCCACCGCGCTCGCCGCGGCGGTGCCGGCCGTCTCGGCCGACACCGCCCCGGTGCCCCTCGTGTGCTTCGGCTGATCTGCAGGTATCAGGCACGCCGCGACGCCGCTCCTCTGAGCTGACGGGGGAGATCAGCGAGGAGTGAGTATGAGCATCCGCACGCAGCACCGCATCCTGCGAGACCCGAAGCCGGGACAGCTCGTCCGACTGCCGGCCGGGAGCCGGCTCGAGGTCCGCTTCCGCCGTCGTGGTCTCGGGCTGAGCCGCTGGCAGGTCGAGGACCGCCCGGCGCACCTCGTCCCACTCGTCGAGGGCGACCACGGCTTCAGCTTCCTGGTCTTCCAGGGCCAGGACGACCGGCCGCAGCCGCTGCGCCTGGTCCGCAGCCGCATCGACCGCCCCGGCTCCGGGGAGGTCAGGGACCTGCTGGTCGCCGTCGGCTGAGCTGCCGCCCTACAGCGAGAAGTGCTCGGGAGCGAGGCTGCGCAGCACGCAGAACTCGTTGCCCTCCGGGTCGAGCATCACGACCCAGCTCTTGTCCGGCGGCGCGAGATCGGTACGGCGGGCGCCGAGCCCCTCGAGCCGCGCCACCTCGGCGTCGCGGTCGGTGTCCACGGGCGAGACGTCGAAGTGGACGCGGTTCTTCACGGTCTTCCGCTCCGGCACCCGCGCGAAGAAGATCGTCGGCGCGACGGGACCGGAGCGCACCTCGGCCAGCAGCTGCTCGTCGTCGCGACCGGGCGGACCGATCTCGACCAGGTCGGGGTCCTCGTGGAGCACGACGTAGTCGAGGACCGCCGCCCAGAACCGGGCGAGCGTCCCCGGGTCGGCGCAGTCGACGCTGATCTCGGTGATCCGGAGGGTCATCCGATCCGCTCCTGGAGCCACGCGGCGTCGGCGGTGTGCTCGGCGGGCCCGCCCGGCGTCTCCAGGACCACCGGGGCGCCGGCGTCGCGCACGACCGCCGCGAGCAGGTCGGGGTCGACCTTGCCGGCGCCGAGGTTCGTGTGCCGGTCCGCGCCGGAGTCGAACTCGTCGCGGCTGTCGTTGCAGTGCACCAGGTCGATGCGGCCGGTGATCTTGCGGACGTCGTCGACCACGGTCTCCAGGGCGTTGCCGCCGGCGTGCGCGTGGCAGGTGTCGAGGCAGAACCCGACCAGGTCGAACTGCTCGGTCGACGCGATCGCGTCCCACACCCGGGCGATCCGGTCGAGGTAGCGGGTCATCGCGTTCTCGCCGCCGGCGGTGTTCTCGATCAGCAGCGGCAGCTTCAGGTCGACCGCCTCGACCGCCTTGCGCCAGTTGTCGAAGCCCACTGAAGGATCGTCGTCCTTGTTCACGTGGCCGCCGTGCACGATCAGGCCCTTCGCCCCGATCGACGCCGCGGCGTCGACGTGCTGCTGCAGCAGCTTGCGGCTCGGGATCCGGATCCGGTTGTTCGTGGTCGCGACGTTCACGATGTACGGCGCGTGCACGTACAGCCCGATCTCCGCGGACTCGGCGTCGGCCTTGAGGCCCTCGGCTCCGCCGGCGTACCGGAACTCCGGTCCCTTGTAGCCCTGCGGGTCGCCGAGGAAGAACTGCACGTGGGACATCCCGCGCGCCTGCGCCTCGGCGATCGGGTCGGCCTGGTCGACGTGTGCTCCGATCGCGATGCTCATGCGGTCAGCCTAGGCGGCACCGCCGACCCGGCCGCGGACCAGCCGGGGCCTCCGACGGCTCGCTCCGACGATTGGAACCGCGGTCCGGCGCGCTGTTAGTCTGGGGCGTTCTCTGCTTCCGGCACCCACCGACGGGTGCTCGCGGGGGACTCCGTGCGGCTCGCCGTACGGACAACGCATCGCCCTCCTGCCACGGAGAGTCCGTGGCCGCCTGAGTCCAGAGGAGGTGGGGACCGCTGTGCGTGCCTACGAAGTGATGGTCATCCTCGACCCCAGCGTCGAAGAGCGGACCGTCGAGAACTCTCTCGACAAGTACCTCAACGTCATCCGTGCCGACGGTGGCACCGTCGAGTCCGTCGACGTGTGGGGCCGGCGTCGCCTGGCCTACGAGGTCAAGAAGAACGCCGAGGGCATCTACGCCGTCATCACGCTGAACGCCGAGCCGGCCACGGTCAAGGAGTTCGACCGCCAGCTCACCCTCAACGAGTCGATCCTGCGCACCAAGGTCATCCGGCCCGACGCGCACTGACCCACGGGACCCGTCCTGTGGATCGGCCCTTCCGTGTGTCGGTGCGAGACGCAACGATGTGCGGACGTGGTCGGACGACTCTGATCAGAACCAAGCCTTAGGGAGCTCTTCATGGCAGGCGAGACCGTCATCACGGTGGTCGGCAACCTCGTCGACGACCCGGAGCTGCGCTTCACCCCGTCGGGTGCGGCCGTGGCGAACTTCCGGATCGCGTCGACGCCGCGCACCTTCGACCGCCAGACCAACGAGTGGAAGGACGGCGACGCGCTGTTCCTCTCCTGCTCGGTGTGGCGGCAGGCTGCGGAGAACGTCGCCGAGTCCCTGCAGCGCGGTATGCGCGTGATCGTGCAGGGCCGCCTGAAGCAGCGCTCCTACGAGACCCGCGAGGGCGAGAAGCGCACCGTCATCGAGCTCGAGGTCGAGGAAGTCGGCCCCGCGCTCAAGTACGCCACCGCCAAGGTCACCCGCACCACCCGTCAGGGCGGTGGGGGCGGCTACTCCGGCGGCGGCGCACAGGGTGGCGGCGGCGACGACCCGTGGGCGACCCCGGCTCCGCAGGGCGGCGGCCAGGGTGGCGGCCAGGGCTCGTACGGCGGTGGCGGCCAGTCCGCCCCGGCGAACGACCCCTGGGGCGCGCCCGGCGCCGGCTCCGACGAGCCGCCGTTTTAGCGCCCTGACGCCGCGCTCGCGCGGCGTCAGACCCAGGCGTAGAGGTCGAGTAGCGCCGGGACTGAGCGAAGCGAAGTCCCGACGCGCGTATCGAGACCCGAGCCGAGGTTCTGCTCCAACACCAAGTAATCCGAACACCCTCAACCATTCCGGCACTCAACCCACTCCGGTGGGGCCGGGCTTCTAGAGAGGAAGCACCACAATGGCCAAGGCAGTGATTCGCAAGCCGAAGAAGAAGGTTTGCCAGTTCTGCAAGGAGAAGGCGACCGGTGTCGACTACAAGGACACCGCGCTGCTCCGCAAGTTCATCTCCGACCGCGGCAAGATCCGCGCGCGTCGGGTGACCGGCAACTGCGTCCAGCACCAGCGCGACGTGGCGACCGCCGTCAAGAACGCCCGCGAGGTGGCCCTGCTGCCCTACACGTCCACCGGTCGCTGAGAGGAGGCACGGAGATGAAGCTCATCCTGACCCAGGAGGTCACCGGCCTCGGTGCTCCCGGCGACGTCGTCGAGGTGAAGGACGGCTACGGCCGCAACTACCTCGTCCCGCGCGGTCTCGCGCTGCGGTGGACCCGCGGCGCGGAGAAGACCGTCGAGTCGATCAAGTCCGCCCGCGCCTCGCGCGCGGTCCGCGACCACGACCACGCGGAGCAGATCAAGACCAAGCTCGAGGCCCAGCCGGTCAGCGTGAAGGTGCGCGCCGGTGCGGGCGGTCGCCTGTTCGGCGCCGTCACGCCCTCCGAGATCGCCGGCGCTCTCGCCGAGGCCTCGGGCGAGCAGGTCGACAAGCGCACGATCGTGGTCGACAACCCGATCAAGTCGCTCGGCGCCCACGAGGTGTCGGTCAAGCTGCACGACGACGTGTCGGCCACGGTGGCCCTCAACGTCATCCCGGCCTGACCGGCCTCGCCGGCCCACCCGTTAGCGCAGCGGCATCGTTGCGGAGGCCCGTCGGAGTGATCCGGCGGGCCTTCGCGCATGTCCGGGCCCGGTTCGGTGGGACCCTGCGGCGACCGGCGGCTGCGCAATTGAACGACCAGACTGGGTTACCCGCCGGTAGGGCAAGGCTGAGCGTTCAATTGCGCGCCGGCCCGGCCGACCACGCCACCACCCCCGCGCCGCATACCG
This sequence comes from Nocardioides aquiterrae, assembly GCF_039526625.1. NCBI lineage: Bacteria > Bacillati > Actinomycetota > Actinomycetes > Propionibacteriales > Nocardioidaceae > Nocardioides > Nocardioides aquiterrae. Next base: position 77,449 of record NZ_BAAAJE010000001.1, on the reverse strand, counting down.
GCCCGGGGCCGGCCACGACCCGCCAGGCTCAGCGCGCGGAGATCGCGTCCACCCGCACCGGCTTGCCGTGCGAGGCGACGCGCACCTGGAGGGTGCCGGCGAGCAGGCCGCTGAGCGCCCCGCGGACCGCATAGACCTTCAGCTTCTGCGGGTCGCTGCTGCTCAGGTTGACCCGGTACCACTGGCCGCGGCCCACGCGGATCTCCACGCGACCGAGCTGCGGTCCGGCGGGGGCCAGCAGCCGGATCTCCCGGACGTTGCGGACCGGGAAGCTGAGCATCGCGCCGTACCGCGCCGACTCCAGGTAGTCGCCGCCGAAGGCGCCGGGGTCGCGGAACCGCCGCCAGTCCCCGCGCGAGGCACGCGGCGCGTTGCCGAGGGCCAGGTTGCGGGGCACGAAGAACTCCTCCACGAACGGCGACGGGTCGACGTTCCCGGCCGGGTCGACCGCCGCGGCCTCGAACCGCTTCCAGCCCGCGCCCAGAGGGCGCAGCGTGGTGAGCCCGTCGTTGCAGGCGACGTCCTTGCGGTTGAGCGTGCAGCGGTACGTGGTGCCCTGGCTGCTCTGCAGCCGGACCTGCGCGCTGTTCGCGACCAGCATCGGGCCGTCGAAGCCGGAGTCGTCGGCGTACGTCGTGCGCAGGAACCCGAAGGTGTTCGGGGCGGTCGCGTCGGCGGTGAAGGACAGCTCCGCCGGCCTCTGGTCGTAGTCGGGGGCGTCGGCGCTGGCCGGGTACCAGGCGTCGGTCGTCAGGTCGTGGGCGTTGTCCGGGGTGTCGACGGCGCGCACGCGGAAGGTGTACGGCGTCGCGGTGTTCTCGTCGAGCCCGTCCCGGCTGAACGGTGACGTGCACGACTGCCAGGTGGTCGGCGTGCTGACCGAGTTGAAGAACTGGCACTCGTAGCTGATCGGGTCGGAGTCCGCGTCGGGGTGCCGGCCGCTGAACGTGATCGAGACGCTGGTGGCGCGGAGCCAGCCGCCCACGACCGGCGAGGAGTCGATCGATGTCTCGGGCGGGACGGTGTCGTCGCAGCCCGGGCCGGTCGGCAGGTCCAGTGGCGGGCCGGTGGTCGGCTGTGCCTCGCTGTAGCAGGGGTCCGCCGCGTCGGCCGGGGCCGCGGTGACGGACAGTGCCGCGGCCACGGCCACCAGGGCAGCGGCGCCGGCGGCGGCACGACGGTAGGCGTGCATGGACCCTCCCTCTCCTCGGGCGTTGCTCCCGGTCGCCCAACGGGCCGTGTGCCCGCGGGGTACGTCGGCCAACCCGGTCAGCCCGGGGTGGTCTGGTCCACCTGCGGGCCGGCCCACGGCCGCGCGGCGTACCGGAACAGCAGCACGATCACCAGCACGAGGACGGCCGCGCTGCCGACGACCATCACCGCGAGCAGCCCGGACGCACCCGCACCGAGGACGACGACGGGCAGCAGGGCCGCGACGACGGTCAGCGTGGACGCGGTCGTCAGCCAGCGGGCGGCCGACCCGTCGGCCAGCTCCGCGAGCGCCCGGCACAGCAGCGCGACGAACGCGAGCTGGGGCAGGTTGGCCGCCCACAGCAGCGACTCGTCGGTGTTCTCGAGGCCGTCGGCCAGGGCGGGGAACCAGAGCACGATGCTCATGAGGAGGGCGACGAAGCCCAGCGTCCGCAGGGTCGGCCGGTGCGGCAGCGGGTCCGGCAGCGCCCCGAGACCCTGCAGGACGAGCAGCCAGCCGACCGGGTCGGGCAGCAGGTCGTACCCGTGGCTCCGCGCAGAGATCGCGATGATGACGAACCCCATCGCGATCGACTGGAGCGGCTTCACGGCGTCACCCTACGGGCGCGCCCGCGCCCGCCGGCGGCGCCGGTGACCAGCCAGGCATCGCCCCGCTCGCGGCGGACGAGCACGACGAGCCGGGCGCCCATGAACACGACGCAGAACGACACCCACACGACCACCAGGCTGGCCCCGGCCGCGGCGCACGCGAGGGCGACCGGGGCGTAGGCGGCCAGCGTGACCAGGCCCGCCTTGGCGAGGTAGCGACCGTCGCCGGCGCCGATGAGCACGCCGTCCAGCACGAACACGATCCCCGCAACGGGCTGGCCGGCGGCGGCCACCAGGAGCACCGGGACCAGCAGGTCCTGCACGTCCGGGTCGCCGGTGAAGAGGTGGCCGAGGACCGGGCTGGCGGCGGCGAGCAGCACCCCGGTGACCACGCCGCCGGCGGCCCCCCAGCGCACCATCCGGCTGGTCAGCTCGCGGGTGCCGGCGACGTCGCCGGCACCGAGCGCCCGGCCGGTGATCGCCTGGGCGGCGATGGCGATCGCGTCGAGGACGAACGCGAGGAACCCCCAGATCGTCATCGCGAGCTGGTGGGTGGCCAGGTCGACCTCCTGGTCCCTCGCGCCGAGCGCGGCCGCGGTCACGACGTACGTCGTCAGCAGCAGCGCGGCCCGGAGCGTGAGCGTGCGGACGACGAGGGGCACGCCGGCGCGGCCGGCGGCGCGGATGCCCGGCAGGTCGGGTCGCAGCGAGGCGCCGTGCCGCCGGGCGGCCCGGACCACGACGGCCACGAAGACCGCGGCGCTGGCCGCCTGGGCGAGCACCGAGCCGAGCGCGGAGCCGGCGATCCCGAGCCCGGCGGGGTAGACGAGCAGCAGGTTGAGGACGACGTTGAGCGCGTTGCCGCCGACCGCGACGGCCAGCGGGGTGCGGGTGTCCTGGAGCCCGCGCAGCACTCCGGTGGCGGCCAGCATGACGAGCAGCGGCACGGTGCCGAGGAAGGCGATGCGCAGGTACGTCGTCGCGGGCCCGCTGACCTCGGCGGAGGCGCCGAAGAGCCGGACCAGGGGCCCGGCGAGCAGGACGCCCGCGACGGTGGCGAGGGACCCGATGCCGACGGCGAGCCACAGGCCGTCGACGCCGTGCGCGATCGCGCCGCGGAGGTCGCCGGCGCCGAGGTAGCGGGCGACGCTGGCGGTGGTGCCGTAGGCGAGGAAGATGCACAGTCCCACGACGGTCTGCAGGATCGCCCCGGCGATGCCGAGGCCGGCCAGCGGCGCGGTGCCGAGGTGCCCGATGATCGCCGCGTCGGCCAGGAGGAACAGCGGCTCGGCGACCAGCGCGAGGAACGCCGGGACGGCGAGCCGGACGATCTCGCGGTCGCGGACGTCGGTCACGGACGCACCCTAGTCATGGTAAGCAGTAGACACGGTATCTGCTCCCTACAGAACTAGTTATCAACACCTGTGGACAATGCTGGGAAAACCTGACACCCCACGGTATGTCGACAAACCGCCAGGTGGCCTCCAGGTGACCATCGGGTGAACGAGACTTCCTGCCCGGGTATTTCCGGTCCACAGCTGTGGGGAAGCGTTTCTGCAGGTCAGAGCGGTGAATCACCCGATCGGGCGGGTCCTGTCCACAGGCCGCTCCCCAAGCTGTGCACAGCACGCGGCGTGTCGTCCACGGCCGACCCGCAGGTTATCCCCAACTGTCCCCAGGGGGTGTGGATAGGGCACTGTCGCTGACCCGTCCGGCCACGTAGCGTCCCCCCGGTTGACTGGGGTGTCGGCGGTCATCTCTAGCCTCGGCGATGTCGAGGGGTCGAGTCCGGGACGATCAGGGGAGGGTGTGGCGTGAGCGTCACCGACCAGGACGCGCGAGGCATGGCGGAGCCCCCGTTCGACGACTGGGGCGACGGGCCGGCGGCGTACGCCCCCGGCGAGCGACCCACCTCCCCGAACGACCGCACCCCGCCGCAGGACATGGCGGCGGAGCAGTCGGTGCTCGGGGCGATGCTGATCTCCAAGGACGCGATCGCCGACGTCACCGAGACGATCCGCGGCGTCGACTTCTACCGGCCCGCGCACGAGACGATCTACGACGCGGTCCTCGACCTGTACGGCCGGGGCGAGCCGGTCGACATGGTGACCGTCGCCGCCGAGCTCCAGCGCCGCGGCGAGCTGCAGCGGGTCGGCGGCGCGCCGTACCTCCACACCCTGTCGGCGAACGTCCCGATCGCCGCGAACGCCGGCTACTACGCCGAGATCGTCCGCGAGAAGGCGATCCTGCGGCGCCTGGTCGACGCGGGCACCAAGATCGTGCAGATCGGGTACGCCGGCGAGGGCCAGGTCGACGACATCGTCGACGAGGCGCAGGCCGAGGTCTACAAGATCACCGACAAGCGCTCGTCGGAGGACTACGCCCCGCTGAGCGACATCATGGACGGCGTCCTCGACGAGATCGAGGCGATCTCGAACCGCGAGGCCGGCCTCTACGGCGTCCCCACCGGCTTCGCCGACCTCGACGACCTGACCAACGGTCTCCACGCCGGTCAGATGATCATCGTCGCGGCGCGTCCCGCGATGGGTAAGTCGACGGTCGCACTCGACTTCTGTCGTGCGGCGTCGATCCACAACAACCTGACCTCGGCGTTCTTCAGCCTCGAGATGACGCGCTCCGAGATCACCATGCGCCTGCTCTCGGCCGAGGCGAAGGTGCCGCTGAACCACATCCGCAACGGCAACATGAACGACGACGACTGGGCCAAGCTGGCCCGCAAGATGGGCGAGGTGTCGTCGGCGCCGATGTTCATCGACGACTCGCCGAACATGACGATGATGGAGATCCGCGCCAAGGCGCGGCGGCTGAAGCAGAAGCACGACCTGCGGCTGATGGTGATCGACTACCTGCAGCTGATGACGTCGGGCAAGAAGGTCGAGTCCCGCCAGCTCGAGGTCTCGGAGTTCTCCCGGCAGATCAAGCTGCTGGCCAAGGAGCTCGGCATCCCGATCATCGCCCTCTCCCAGCTCAACCGTGGCCCCGAGCAGCGCGGCGACAAGCGCCCGATGATGAGCGACCTGCGCGAGTCGGGGTGCCTCACCGCGGACACGCGCCTGATGCGCGCCGACGACAACACCGAGATCACCCTCGGCGAGCTGATGGCGTCCGACGTCCGCGACATCCCGGTCTGGTCGCTCGACGACCGGCTCAAGCTCGTGCCCCGGACCCTGACCCACGCGTTCCCGTCGGGCCGCAAGCCCGTCTACGAGCTGACGCTGGCCTCGGGCCGGCGGATCACCGCCACCGGCAACCACAAGTTCCTCACCTACGAGGGCTGGATGCCGCTCTCGGAGCTGACGCCCGGCGCCCGGATCGGCTCGGTGCGCCACGTGCCACCGCCGCTGAACATCGTCGAGCGCGACGCGGACGAGGTCGTGCTGCTCGCCCACCTGCTCGGCGACGGCTCGTTCGTGCGCCGCCAGCCGATCCGCTACGCGAGCATCGACGAGGCCAACCTGGCCGCGGTCGCCGAGGCGGCGGGTCGGCGGTTCGGCATCAACGCCGTCCGCGACGACTACCCGGCCGCCCGGGTGACGACGCTGCGGCTGCCTGCGCCGTATCGACTCACCCACGGCAAGCGGAACCCGATCGCGGCCTGGCTCGACGAGGACGGGCTCTTCGGCCTGCGCAGCCACGAGAAGTTCGTGCCCTCCTGGGTGTTCAGCCTGCCTAAGACGCAGGTGGGCCTCTTCCTCCGGCACCTGTGGGCGACCGACGGGTGCGTCGCCTACGACGAGAAGCGGCGTCTCGGTCGCGTCTACTACGCCTCGACGAGTCGTCGACTGGTGGACGATGTGGCGCGGCTGTTGCTCCGCTTCAACGTGTTCACCCGGATCAAGCGTGCGCGCAAGGCCGGCTACCGGGACGGGTGGCACCTGCACGTGTACGGCGTCGAGAACCAGCTCCGCTTCCTCGACGACATCGGGGTGCACGGCCTGCGCGGCGACAAGGCCCGGTCTCTCGCCGAGGCGATCCGCGACGTCCGCGGCAACACCAACCTCGACACGATCCCTACGCGGGTCTGGGACGACGTCCGCGGCATCCTCGCCGACCGGGGCATGACGCACCGGGCGTTCGCCGCGGCGATGGGCACCAGCTTCAGCGGCTCCACGATGTGGAAGCACGCCCCGTCGCGTCAGCGTCTCGCCCAAGTGGCCGAGGTGCTGGGAGACGCCGACCTCGAGGTGCTCGCCACCAACGACGTCTTCTGGGACTCGGTCTCTTCGATCGAGCCGGTCGGCGAGCAGGACGTCTACGACGCCACCGTCATGGGCACCCACAACTTCGTCGTGGAGGGCATCGCCGCTCACAACTCGATCGAGCAGGACGCCGACATGGTGATCCTGCTGCACCGCGACGACGTCTACGAGAAGGAGTCGACCCGCCCCGGCGAGGCCGACCTGATCGTGGCCAAGCACCGCAACGGCCCCACTCGCGACATCACCGTCGCCTTCCAGGGCCACTACTCGCGGTTCGTCGACATGGCGCACTGAACCTGCTGGCGATGCCGACGGCGCGCGATCTGCAATGGACCGCTCAATTTGGAACGGGTGCAATTTCGCGGGCTATTGCTACGCCGTCCAGCAACGCTGTCGGTGCCGGAACCTAGGTTCAGCACATGCGCCGCGCCTACATCGATCCCCACGTGGGCTTGCCTGACTCGTTTCGCCTCGCGAGGAGGTGGGCTCGCGACGCAGGGCAAGTCACCATCGTCGGTCCTAGCACCAGCGCCATCGAAGAGTCGCCGTTCCTGACGAGTTCGGGGCTGCCGATAGGTACTACGGGCAACCGTCATAGTCGATTCGCCGCACAACCGCGGACGGGAACTGTCATCGCTTGGTGTCTGCACCTCGACGAGGTTCTAGAGCTCGAAGAACGCGCCGAGCTTGATGGGTTGGTGCTCGTTCGCGGCTATAAGGCACACGCGCCATGGATCACCGCTCACGCCGCTGACCTCCTGGGAGGCGACCCCGTCGCGGCGATTCCGGAAGCAAGCGCTGCTATCAAGAAGATGGTCAAGGGAATCTCCATGCTGCCCGTGCTGAATCAGGGTCTCACTGACTCCCGCGAGCGGTCGACTGCGGTCCAGGCACTCACGTTCATGCGCGACCGCGGTCACCTCCTGGTTCCTGAGCAACTCGCGGTAGAGGCCATCCGCAACGAGTGGCCGGGCCCAAGTCCACTGGAGCTGGCAGACCTGGCCAAGCAGCTCAACGCCGGCAAGCGATTGCGCTACCAAGAGCGACTCAATCCGGCCGCAATGGCGGCTTGGGCCTCGGCATAGCTGTGTTCGGACCCAAACTCGAACAGATGTGCTCGATACCACCCTGCGTCGGTGCTGGGTTAGATGATGTCCCCGTGAGCCAGCACGTTCCTGAACTGGAGTCGTACATCGACTATCGACTGCAGTCACTGTCCCAGCGAAATGAACACCACAAGTTCGAGGACATCTGCACTCGGATCGCGCGAAAGCGGATCAGTGCGAACATCCTGGTTGCCAACGGCCCGGTCAGTTCGGGTGGCGATCAGCAGCGTGATGCGGAGTCGTACACGACTCGCATTCCAGACGAGTTGCCCCACTCGGCAGGGTTCGCGGCCTCGGCATCCACTTTCCCGGTCGTCGTGGCTTGCACCGTCCAATCCGAAGGGTTGAGGGCGAAGGTCCTGGCCGATCTGGCAGGCATCTGCGCGGACGCCGCCGCAGACGTGGAACTGGTGGCGTTCTTCAGCGTCCGTTCGATACCGGAGGGAACAACCCACGAGCTTCAGCGGGTCGCGCGAGAGCAATACGGAGTGACCCTCGACGTCTACAGCGGGATGAAGATCGCCACTCTTCTCGCCGAGCATGACCTGATCTGGATTGCCAGGCACTACCTTGAGTTGCCGTCGTCGATGGTCCCCGAACCTGAGGACGATGGACCGCCCGACTGGTACGCCGACCTTCTGGAGAATCTGCGTCGCAACAACGGACCGGCGGCGTTGACTGCCGCAACTCAGGGCGAGATCACCGAAGGGCTCCGGTTCGCTACTTGGGACGCGGACACAAACGGGGACCTTCCCGAATGGCTCGACTTCATGGGCGCATTTCTTGCTGACGCCGACAATGGTTCCGACGAAGAACTGGTGTTCAGAGCGTGCTACGAGATGGCGGTCGCCCGGTTCCGCGGCATGGGTGTCGCGACAGGGGTTGAAGATCTTGTCCGTCGCGCGATCGCCTTCGCGAGCAGCAGTAGCCACCCGAACGTGATGGAGGACGCGGTCACTCTGGCCTCGTACTGGGGCGTCATGTGGCGTGCTGGCGTCGCGCGGGCGGAGGCCTCCGAGATCGCGGCAGCCGTCGAGCAACTGCGGGTGCATCTCGTAGCCGAACTCGACGGAACTGAAGCGACTACCCACCCCGTGAGAGCTGCGTCGTTGACCGGAACGCTTGCGTTCCTTCATCTCTTGCCCCGATGGGTAAAGCTCGAAGACGAGTACGGGCGACCGGAGCCCCGGGACAGTGATCCGAACGCGGGGGTACGGCTCGACGAGTTCGAGGTTGACACCTCCCACCTTCTCGACGACGACCTCGTCGACCTCGATGGTGCGATGAGGCATCTGAGCGCGTTGGTCGACCTGCTCCCCGAGGCGCGCCCATACTCAGTCCGGAGCTTGGCGCGCGTCTTCACAATGTTTTCCCCGGCGCTCTCGCCTCAGCCTGACTACGCGAAGGTCCGTGACGGTCTTGACGCAGCACTGGCCTTGGTCGACGGAGATGCAGCGATCGCGGATCGGTGTCGCAACCGCGCAATGGTCTTCGTGAAAGCGGGGAAGCCCCTCGAAGCGATCCACGAGCTCCACGACGCGAAGGCGCGATGGTTTCACGGCGACACGATGTACGGATCCGTGCTCACGATGCGCTACATCGGAAACCTGTACCGCGAACTGGGGCTCACGTATGCGGCCAAGATGTACGCCTGCAGCGCCGCAGCCATGGCGAGTCAGAGCGCCGACACCGCGTTGCTGGCGCACGTCCCCGCCGCGTTCTTCGAGGCGGTCCAAGCGACCCAGCTAGGCGGATGCTGGATTGACGCAGCGGGCTTGACCGAGGTCGCCCTCATCGCCCAGAGCGCTCTCGTGACAGACCCGTTCGACTACGACAAGCACCCGGAGGTGGAGACAGCTGAGCTGAATGAGCTCATGGAGCTAGTGGCAGTTCACGGCTTCTGGCCAGAACTAGAGTCTTTGTTCGAGGCCGCCCATCCGATGACGGGCTGGTACCAGCACCTCGCCGAGATGCTCGAGGCGCCCGAGAACCAGATGCCTTTGGACGAGGGTCGGTTCCAGGAGCTCGCCGTCGCCCAGTTCGCCGGCCCGGTCCTGGGGGATCTCGGTCCACAGCGCACCATCGACTTCAAGGCCCTTGGTGTCAGATGGGTATTCAAGTTCGCGAACGACCGGTCCACGGTTCTCACTGCCGAAGGTTTCTGCGCGGCGTTCCAAGTGCTCCTCGCCGACATCGCACGGTATGAGCCCGTCCTCATCAGAAGCACTGTGCGAGCCACCATTACCGTTCCGATAGGGGCGTCGCACGCCGTCGATGACGTCGAGATCGATGACTTCGAGCCGGAGATCAAAGCCCACATCACACTGTCTGCCGATGCTGAAGCATTCGACGACATCGGCCCTGCTCTGGTCGCGACTGCGTTTCAACTCCTCGGCCCCGTCCATGTGCGACCCGACGCCGACCTTCAAGCCCTGCTTGAACCACTCTTTCGCGACGGACTTCCTCATAAGGTCACCGTCGCCCGCCCCTACCAGGACGCAGCTGATCTCCTCGACGACAACCATTTCGACCGTTGCGCAGCGGCCACCCGCCCAGCGTCCTCGGATGGGTACACGCCAATCGAGAATGACCATCTGTTGGCATCGACGAAGACTGGGCCTGGCTACGACCAGTCCGAAGCCCTAGAGCTGATACGTCAGCGATACGAAGTCGCCGAAGAGGGTTGGCGGTACAGCATCGCCAATCTTCTGGCCGACGAACGGGGCTACGCGGCGATCGAAGCTCTTCGCAACGACGGATGGCTGGACTGGCAAATCCTTGTGGCGATCGTGAACGTCGGCATGAACTGGCGTCTCCGAGAGTCGGGCATTCCCATCGCAGCGGCAGGCGCCCAACTTGCGAGAGAGATCGCCAGGCAACCCGAAGCCGAAGCGGGACCTCACCTACCCATCGGGATGTTGCTGGATGAACTTGATCTCCACGTTGCTCTGCAGACATCGAGCGTCGCCAAACGATGGGGGCTCCGCTCCAGAAACGAGGCAACTGGAGAATGGGCGATGCGCGATCTGCTCTGCCGCAGATACCGCTACGCAACCGACGACGTCGCACACCAGGACCTGCTAGAAGCGCTCGCTCCCGACGGCACGCTTCTGTCACTCCTGGAAGAGCCGTCTGAAGAATGAGCTGTTCACCCAAGGGCTGCAGGGTTTCGGCCAGGCCGGCTGCTGCAGATCCGGGGGTCATTACGCTGCAGATTCACAGATCGCCGGCAGGCGATCCGCCTTGCCTGCTCAGTTCGCATCTGGTCGTCCTCCTTCCGCAGTCCGGCGCCCGCGTCGCCTCAACTGCGCAGGGTGCCCCGCGCTACCACAGAGCCTTGATTCGCGCGCTGCTCGTAGGCCGGACTCGGAGCCGCTTGCGAGGCAGCCCGCTCGACCCTACCGACGCGACAGATCGACTCTGGCGGAGCGTCGGTGCTCACCCATCAGAAGGAGGCCGAGCGAGCCGAGCGTGACGAGGCCCGTGAGGGTGGAGAACAGCACGGTCGCTTGCAGCTGCGTGAGTCGGTCGGCGGCGAAACCCGTGCCGAGCGTCGGCAGGATGAGCCCGGAGAACGTGATGAAGAGGTAGGTGCCGGTGGTCCTGGCCCGGCTGGCGTCGCCCACCAGGAGGTTGACCCGCATGAGCGTGGTCATGAAGAGCGCACCGACGGCTGCTCCTCCGATCGCCACGCCGGTGAGGAACAGGCTCACCGAGCCCGCGGAGAGCCCGTACGTCATCACCACCAAGCCGCTGACCAGCAACCCCGACCCCACCAGCAGGGCGCCGGTGTCCCGGCGTCGGGCCCAGAAGGGCTGCGTCGCTCCGGACACGACGAAGACGAGAGCCCCCGCTCCTCCACCGAGGAGCGCATGGTCGCTCCCGAGCTGCTCCCTCACGATGGAGGGAGCGAGCGAGGCGAGCAGGCCGCAGAGTGCGAAAGCCGCGAAGGCAGCGAACGAAGCGCCGAGGAATTCGGCACGACGCCCCGGAGGGAGCCCGAGCGGCTGAAGACGCAGTCGCGGCCTGGTGCGGCGGGCGGCAACGGTCTCCGGAACGGTGAATGACAAGGCTGCTGCGAGCAGCATCGCGCCGAGGTGGCAGGCGAAGGTCAGCCGGGTGGGCGCCGGGCCGTACTGGACGAGGAGGGCAGCCGCCAGCGCTCCGAGCCCCAGGCCGATCTGGTTCACCGCCGTCGAGAGGATCGAGGCGCTGCGGCGGTGACCGCTGGGTGCCAGCTCGACCAGCGCAGCGTTCGCCGCGTTGACCATGAATCCGGAGGCCACGCCGGTCAACACCCGTGCGATCGAGGCGACGACGAACGAGTCCGCGACGAGGAAGAGCACCGAGCTGCCGGCGCTGCACCCGAGCGCGATCGCCATGACCGGCCGCCGGCCGATGTCGTCGGACCAGTGGGCAGCGCCGAGCAGCACGACCAGGACGCCCACCGGATACAGGGCGTACAGCGCAGTGACTTCGGCATGCGTCAGTGACCAGCGCTGCTGGAAGTCGACGTACATCGGCGTCGGCAGGGTCACGCCGGCCACCACCGACGCGTAGACCACCACGACCACGACCTGGGCAGCGCTGAACGCCGGCACCATCGGGTTCCGCCGCGAGGGGCGGCTCGCCGGAGCGCCGACGGGTCGTCGAAAAGTCGGGTCTTGTTTCTCCATGCGATACCTGTTTAGCATAGCGAAACGCCGGATGTGGCGTCCGTCTCACTGGAACGAGGTCTGAGGTCGTGCCTCTGCTGCAAGTCCACCTCCTCGCGGGCCGTCCGCCGGCGCTCAAGGCGCAGCTCGTCCGCGAGCTCACCGAGGTCGTCGAGCGGGTCCTGGGATCGAGCCCCGAGCGGGTCTCCGTCCTGGTGACGGAGTACGCGGAGGGGCACTGGAACGTCGGCGGCGAGCCGCTGCGCCTGCCCGAGGCGGCCCGGGATGAGTGACGAGGGCGTGGCGCTGCCAGAGCTGCTACGCGGGCTCGACCGGTGCAGCGTCTTCGAGCTCGAGCACCCGCGCTACGTCGGGGCGCCGATCTTCCCTGCGCACTGGCCGGGATTCGTCTACACGCTGCACCGGCACCACGAGGCCCTCGGTGACGGCGTCCGGACCAGCGCGTCCGGCACGGTCACGATGCAGGAGCACTCCGGCACCCACATCGACGCGCTGTGCCACCAGGCCGTGGAGATGGAGATGTTCGGCGGCGTCCAGATCAACCCGGAGGTCCAGACTCCCCGCGGCTTCACGGAGCTGGGCGCCGAGACGATTCCGCCGGTCTTCAAGCGCGGCGTCCTGCTCGACGTACCGGCGGCGCTGGGAGTCGACGTCCTCGAGCCCGGCTACCTCGTCAGTGCTCAGGACCTGGCGCTGACCGAGAAGGTGCAAGGCGTCCGGGTGGAGGCCGGTGACTGCGTCCTCGTCCGGACCGGGACGGCCCGGCTCTACGCAGACCCCAAGCCCTACCTCGCGGGAGCGGGGATGGCGCAGGATGCAGCTCGGTGGTTGGCCAACCGCCGGCCGTTCCTCTGCGGCGCGGACAACGTCGCGTTCGACGTCCCCGACAACGTGGACCCCGAGCTCGGATCCCTGCCCTGCCACGTGGTGCTGATCTACGAGGCCGGCATCTACATCGTCGAGAACCTACAGCTCGAGGAGCTGGCGGCCAGCGGGAACCACGAGTTCCTGTTCGTCTGCCTCCCGCTGAAGCTCGAGGGGGTCACGGGCTCACCGGTCCGTCCGCTTGCGCTCGTCCCCTGACCCAGACGAAGAGAACCAACCGAAGGAGAACACCGTGGGATCGCTGTCCCTGAAGCAGGCTCAGGCCGCCCTCGAGGCGTGCCTCGCGAAGGCTGAGGAGATCGGTTCGCCGTCGTCCGTCGCCGTGATGGACGACGGCCGCGAGCTGCTGGCGTTCGCGCGGATGGACGAGGCGCTGCTGGCCAGTGCTGCCATCTCGCAGGCGAAGGCCTACACCTCCCGGTCGCTCGGCTGCGACACCCGCGACGTGGAGGCCCTCGCACAGCCCGGCGGCGCGCTCTTCGGGCTGCACACCGCGCACCTCGCCGCGGGACGGGCGCTCGTCACCTTCGGCGGTGGAGTGCTCGTCTCGATCGACGGCAAGCCGGCCGGTGCCATCGGCGTGGCGGGCGGGACTCCCGACCAGGACCACGAGATCGCCGCGGCCGGTGCCGCCGCCGTCGCGGGCTGACGCCATGGCCGACCTCCGACAGCTCGAGGGCAAGCGCGTCGTCATGACCGGCGGCGCGGCCAACATCGGCCGAGCGTGCGCCCTGCTCATGGCGCGCCACGGTGCACGCGTCGTCATCGGAGACGTCGACGTCGCAGGCGCCGAGGAGACGGTCGACCTCATCGAGAAGGAGGGTGGGGCCGCGTCGGTCGTCGAGACCGACGTGACGTCCGAGCAGGCGGTGCAGCGGCTCGTCGACACCGCTGCTCAGAGATGGGGAGGCCTGGACGTCGGCTTCTTCAACGCGGGGCTGCAGCGGTCCGGGGCAGTCACCGAGTTCGCCGTCGACGAGTGGGACGCGCTCTTCAGCGTGAACCCGCGCCATTGCTTCCTCGGCGCCAAGCACGTCGTCCCCCACCTGCGCGAGAACGGCGGATCGATCGTCCTCACCGCCTCCCTCGCGGCGATCAAGGGCGGCCCCGGAATGACCGCCTACTCGGCGTCCAAGGGCGCCATCGTCGGCTTCGGCAAGGCCCTGGCCGCCGAGCTCGCGCCCCACCGCATCCGGGTCAACACCGTCTGTCCCGGATGGATCGACACGCCCTTCAACCAGCCCGCGATCGACTTCATGGGAGGCCGTCGTTCGCAGGAGGAAGCGGTTCGACAGGTCGTGCCGCTGGGCCGCCAGGGATCTCCTGAGGAGATTGCCGGCGGCGTCCTCTTCCTCGCCTCCGACGCCTCCTCGTACATGACCGGTCAGACCTTGGTCATCGACGGCGGCGTCGCCTGACCTCCGTTGCACCCACACATCACCGCGCAAGACAACAGGAGCAGAAATGAACAACCGACGTAAGCCGGCAGGCAGGTCCGGCTTGAGCTTCCCGTCCGTCGACGTGTCTCGCCGCGGCTTCCTCCGTGGGAGCGCCGCGCTCGGCGGGGTGTCCTTCCTCGCCGCTTGTGGCGGGGGCGACGGCGACACGAAGTCCTCGGCCGCGAAGATCGACACCTCGAAGGTCGACTCCGAGGTCGCCCAGGGGCTGCAGGACATCTTCGGCCCCGGCGGCGAGGAGGGCGGCTCGGGCGTGACGCTCACCGCCGGCATGCTCCTCGCGATGACCGGGCAGGGGTCGTTCTTCGGCAAGGTCATGAGCCAGGGCGCGCAGCTCGCCGCAGCGCAGATCAAGTCCGCCGACGGCATCACCTACGACGTCAAGATCGGGGACCACAAGAGCGGTGACGTGCCCACGGCGCTCACGGTCACCCGCCAGCTCGTCACCCAGGACAAGATCAAGATCCTCCAGACCTCCTACGGCGCGCCGAGCGAGGCCATCGTCCCGCTCATCGGGCAGAACAAGCTGCTGTCGTTCAACGGCGGCGGCTCGAGCCCGGGCCAGGTGGCCAAGCCGTTCCTGTGGCAGACCCGGATGATCTTCGGTGACGACCCGTGCCCGGGCGGTCTGGCATGGATCGCGAAGGAGTACCCCGACGCGAAGAAGCTCGCGATCGTCGGAACACAGGAGAACGGCGTCGCGGGTGCCAAGGAGATCGGCCCTGCGGTGTGGGCGCAGCTCACCGGCGGGACGGTCGTCGCCAACGAGCAGCACGACGTCGGTGCCACCGACTTCAGCTCGATCGTGGCGCGGATCAAGTCATCCAGCCCGGACGCGATTCTGACCTTCAGCTTCGGTGACGACGTGGGCTACCTCGTCAAGCAGCTGCGAGAGGCCAACGTCACCGTGCCCATCATGGGCATCGAGTTCACCGAGCAAGCGGCGAAGGTGGCCGGTGCGTCGTACGACACCTACAACTTCGCCACCGACTTCTACGACCCCAAGAACCCCAACCCGTGGAACCAGATCTTCGTCGACGGCCACAACGACATGTTCGGCTCCGACCCGGAGTACTACGGGGCCAACTACTACGAGCAGGTCTTCTTCGTCTGGGAGCTCGTCCGGCGCGTCCTCGCCGACGGTGGTGACCCCACGGACACGACCGCGCTCCAGTCCGCTCTGGAGGCGAACCCCGAGTTCAAGTCCCTGTACGGCGGTGACGCGAGCGCCCCTGGGACGGTGCAGTTCAACCCGGAGGACCACACGATCTCCAAGCCGATGGGCGTCTTCAAGGTGACCAACGGGCAGCCGAGCAAGATCGCCGACATCGTCAAGATCGCGTCGGGCGACGACCCCGCTTCGGCGCTGGTCTGACCGTCCATCTCCGAGGAGCACCATGGACCTGGAACTTCTGGCGCAGCTGACGGTCTCCGGCCTCGTCGTGGGATCGACGTACGCGTTGCTGGGCGTCAGCTTCGGGGTCATCTACGCCACGACGAGGATCTTCCACCTCGCTCATGCGGTGGCGTACGCAGGCGCTGCGTACGCCGCGGTGTGGTCTGCCGACACGCTGGGCCTGCCGTTCTGGCCGGCCCTCGTGGTCGGCCTCGTCGCAGCAGCCGTGCTGGGCGTGGCGATCGAGGTGCTCTTCTACCGGCCGATGCGCCGGAGGAACGCGACGCTGCTGACCATCTTCCTGGTGTCGCTGGGCATCAGCGTCGCGTTCCCCAACCTCCTCCAGCTCGCGTTCGGCCCTGAGAACCAGAGCCTCCCGCGTCCGGACAACCCGACGTACGGGCTGGGTTCCGTGACGATCTCCCGGCACGACGTGGCCACCCTCCTCATCTGCTGGGTGTTGATCGCGGCGGTGGCCACCTACATCGCACGTACCCGGTTCGGACGGTCCGTCACCGCGATGCGGACGAACCCGGCGATGGCAGAGGCGGTGGGCATCGACGGCAAGAAGGTCTACCTGTTCGTCTTCCTCATCGGCTCCCTGTTGGCCGGCGTCGCCGGCCTGCTGTTCACCGCCAAGGGAGTCGCGACGCCGACGATGGGGCTCCAACCCACACTGACGGGATTCATCGCCGCCTTCCTCGGTGGCATCGGCTCCCAGTGGGGCGCGGCGCTCGGCGGGCTCGCCCTGGGGCTGATCAGCAGCTGGAGCGCGCTCTACCTGCAGGTCGACTACGGCCCGGTGGTCGTCTTCGGCGCGATGTTCCTCGTCTTGCTCATCCGCCCGCAGGGGCTCCTCGGGAAGGCCGCCGCCTGATGAGCTACTACGCCGACATCGCGATCTCCATCCTCATCCTCATGACGCTGGGCGTCTCGCTGAACCTGCTGCTGGGCTACGCGGGACGCGTGTCGATGGCTCACGCCATCTTCTTCGGCATCGGAGGGTTCACGGCCGCCCGACTGACGCTTCCCACCGTGGAGGAGCTCGGCGGCGTCGCGACCGCCGGTCTGCAGACCGGGTTCAGCTGGCACTGGGTGCCGGCCCTCCTCGTCGCCGTCGTCGTCGCCGCTGTCGCCGCCCTCGTCATCTCGATCCCTGCGGTGCGACTGGTCCGCGGCGAGTACCTGATCCTGCTCACCCTGGCGTTCCAGCTCGTGGCGAACCAGCTCATGGGGGTTCTCGACAAGGTGACCGGCGGACCGTACGGGCTCTCCGGGATCCCGCCGATCCAGCTCGGCTCGACGCCGCTGATCCTGCCCGAGCAGTTCATCTGGGTGATGCTGGCTGCCGCCGTCGTCGCGATCGTCATCTGCTGGGGGCTGGGCGAGTCCCCGTTCGGGCGGCTGCTGAAAGGTATCCGCGAGCACGAGTCGGCGGTCGCCAGCGTCGGGAAGAACCCGGTGGTCCCGGAGCTGCTCGCCTTCAGCATCAGCGCCGCCATCGCCGGAGGCGTGGGCGCCTTGGCCGCCTTCTACTACGGCTCCGTCGTACCGAGCAACTACTCGCTGACCTACTCCATCTTCATCGTGTCCGTCGTCGTGCTCGGAGGCATCGGGAACCTCAGCGGGACGGTTGTCGGCGCCATCGCCCTCGGGCTCCTCGAACCGTTCCTCCGGGAGTACGTCGGTGACGAGGCCATCCCGTGGCAGACCGTCATCTACGGTGCGGCACTCGTGGTCATGATGCGGCTTCGACCCGAGGGGCTTCTTCCCGAGGGATTCGGTCCCGGTCGGCTGCTCAACTGGCGGGGCCGGAAGGCGCCGAAGGTGGTGCCGACCGAGGAGGAGGCGCTGGCTCGGCTGTCCCAGGACGCCCCTGAGGTCGTCACCGAAGGGGAGGCCGAGCCGATCGTCCAGGTCCTCGACCTCAAGAAGAGCTTCGGTGGCCTGAAGGCCGTCGCAGGGGCGACGTTCGAGCTCGAACGCGGGAAGGTGACGGCGCTCATCGGCCCGAACGGCGCAGGTAAGACGACGATCTTCAACATGATCTGTGGGACGCTCCGCGCCGACGAGGGGCGGGTGTTCCTCCGCGGTGAGGACGTCACCGGGAAGCCGGCGTACCAGCTGGTCCGCAAGGGACTCGCACGATCCTTCCAGGATGTCCGGGTGTGCCAGCGACTCACGGCTCTCAACAACGTCGCGTTGGGCGTGCAGAACCAGCCGGGTGAGCGCGTGAGCCGTCTTGTGCTCCGCCCGTTCGCCACCCGTACCGCCGAGAAGCGGGTCCGGCAGAAGGCGCTCGACTGCCTCGCCCTGCTCGGGATCGCCGATCGGGCCCACCTCCGCGTGAGTGAGCTGTCGTACGGCGACCAGAAGCTGGTCGCCATCGCCCGGCTGCTCGCGACCGACTGCGACGTGCTGCTGCTCGACGAGCCGACGAGCGGTGTGGACCCGGCCAGCGTCGAGAAGGTCATCGACGGGATCGCGAGGCTCCGAACGCTGGGGCACACGGTCTGCCTCGTCGAGCACAGCGTCCACTTCGTGCAGCGGCTGGCCGACCGAGCCGTCTTCCTGGACCAGGGGGCCGTGATCGCGCAGGGGACCGTCGACGAGCTGATGAACCGGCGCGAGCTGGCCGAGCTCTACTTCGGGACGTGACCACATGACCGGACAATCGATGGAGGTCGCGGTGCAACCGATCCTGCAGGGTCGAGGCATCACCGCCGGATACGGCAAACGCCGGGTGTTGTCGGACGTCGACATCCACGTCGCGCCCGGTGAGGTGGTCGGCGTGCTCGGCCACAACGGCGCAGGGAAGACGACTCTGCTCAAGACCCTCATCCGGATGGTGCCCCTGACCTCAGGCGAGATCGAGTTCGAGGGTGAACGTGTGGAACGGGTCTCCAGCGTGAAGATGGTCCGGCGCGGCATGTCGATCACACCGGCGGAGCAGCCGATCTTCCGCGACCTGACGGTCGAGCAGAACCTCGAGCTCGGCGCCTCGGGTGTCTCGGACCGCCAGGAGATCCGGCGCCGCATGGACGAGGTGGTGGAGGTCTTCCCGGTCCTCGGCGAGCGACGGTCGACGATCGCCGGGCGATTCTCGGGCGGTCAACAGAGGCAGCTGTCGCTGGGCATCGCCCTGATGGCGCAGCCGCGCATCATGCTGCTCGACGAACCGTCCATCGGCATTTCACCCGCCGTCGTCGGAGCCACGTTCCGCACCATCCGCGAGCTGGCGCAGGAGCGGTCGATGAGCGTCCTGGTGGTGGAGCAGAACGTGAAGGCGGTGACCGGCATCGCCGATCGGGTCTACGTCCTGCGCAACGGCTCGATCGTCCTGGAGGAGTCCGGGGCGGAGGCGCAGCAGCGCGAAGTCTGGTGGGACCTGTTCTGATGCGTCCGTCAGTCGTCGTCGGTGGCGGGATCGTGGGCCTGGCAACGGCGCGCGCCCTCCAGCGGCTCAAGCCGGATCAGCCGGTCGTCGTGCTCGAGAAGGAAGCCGAGGTGGGCCGGCACCAGACCGGTCACAACTCGGGAGTCATCCACTCCGGCTTGTACTACAAGCCCGGTTCGCTCAAGGCGCGGCTCGCAGTGGAGGGTGCGGCGGCCCTCAAGGCGTTCTGCGTCGCCAACGACATACCGGTCGACGTGTCGGGCAAGCTCGTGGTTGCCACCAGCGACTCCGAGATGGTTCAGCTGGACCGGTTGTACGTCACCGGACAGCAGAACGGCGTTCCGGTGCGGCGGCTCACCCCGCAGCAGATCCTCGAACGCGAGCCGCACCTGCGGGTGAAGGGCGCGCTGGCCGTGGACTCGACGGGCACGGTCGACTACGGGTTGGTGGCGGCTGCCCTGGCGGACGACGTTCGCGCCGCGGGGGGCAAGATCCTGGACGGCACCACGGTCCTGTCCGTCCAGAAGGTCGGGCGCGTCGCCCGGGTCCTGACCGCCCACGACGGCTGGGAAGCCGAACGAGTTGCCGTCTGCGCCGGGCTGCACAGCGACCGGCTCGCCCGGGCTTCGGGGGTCGACCCAGGCGTGCGGATCCTGCCGTTCCGAGGCGAGTACAGCGAGATCATCCGCGAACGCGATCACCTCGTGAAGGGGCTGATCTATCCCGTGCCGGACCCGTCTCTGCCCTTCCTCGGTGTGCATCTGACTCGCGGGATCGACGGGGTCGTCCACATCGGACCGAATGCCGTGCCAGCGCTGGCCCGGGAGGGCTACCGGTGGTCCGACGTGGCCCTACGAGACGTGTGGGACTCCGCCTCCTACCCCGGCGCGTGGCGGCTCGCGCGCCGGTACGCCGGAACAGGGGCGCAAGAGATGGCCCGCTCGCTCGCGGGACGCGCCCTGGTCCGCGCAGCCCGACAGATGGTCCCCGAGCTGCGCACGTCCGACATCAGGCGTGCTGGGTCAGGAGTGCGCGCGCAGGCCGTCACTCGCGCCGGACAGCTGGTGGACGACTTCCTCTTCCTCCGCGACGGACCCACCCTGCACGTGCTCAATGCACCCTCTCCCGCCGCCACTGCCTGCCTTCCGATCGGAGAGCACATCGCGCGGGAGCTCTGGAGGGAGTGAGGGCACGGCACGCGATCCCGGCACGCTCCGCCGACCCGACTCAGGAGGTTCCGTGACCACGAACAAGCCGACGGGCGCCGCACGCGGCATGACGGCGTACGGCGACGTCGGCTTCAGCCGCTTCCTCCGCGGTGCGTTCTTGTCGGGGGCCGGCTTCGACTCCGACGATCTCGACCGTCCCATCGTCGGCATCGCCGACCTGACCTCGGACTTCAACCCTTGTCACCGCGGCATGCCGGGTCTGATCGACAGCATCAAACGCGGAGTCGCCGAAGCAGGCGGCTTGCCGATGGTGTTCCCGACGATGAGCCTGGGGGAGACGTTGCTGTCCCCCACCTCGATGCTCTTTCGCAACCTGCTCGCCATGGAGACCGAGGAGCTCGTCCGTGCCCAACCGATGGACGCCGCCGTCCTGGTCGGCGGGTGCGACAAGACGGTCCCGGCCCAGCTGATGGCAGCTGCCTCGAGCAGCGTGCCGGTGCTCATCGAGGTGACCGGCCCGATGCTCACCAACACGTTCGAGGGGGAGCGGGTCGGAGCGTGCACGGACTGCCGACGCCTGTGGGGCAAGTTCCGCTCGGGGGAGATGGACGAGCAGCGGATCCGGGAGGCCGAGGGCGCGCTGGCCACGACCTCCGGCACCTGCATGGTGATGGGCACCGCCTCGACGATGGCCACGATGGCGGAGACGCTCGGCATGATGCTGCCCGGTGGGGCAACACCTCCCTCGCCCACCGGCGACCGGCTGAGGCACGGCGTGCGCACCGGTCGACGCGCGGTTGAGCTGGCCCGCGAGCCGGTACTCCCACGAGAGGTGCTCACGCCCGACGCCTTCCACAACGCGTTGCGCGTGCTCGCGGCGGTAGGCGGGTCCACCAACGCCATCGTGCACCTGCTCGCCATCAGCCGGAGGGCCGGCGCCGGGGTCACGCTCCAGGACTTCGATGACATCGCGCGCGAGACGCCGCTGCTCGTGGACCTCAAGCCATCCGGCAGGGGCTACATGGAGGACCTGCACCGTGCCGGCGGGGTGCCGGTGCTGCTCCGCGCGCTCCGGCCGCTGCTGCGCTTGGAGCACCGCGGCTTGGCCGGGCGCTCCCTCGGCGACCTCCTCGACGAGGTGCCCGACCCGGCGCCTTGGCAGAGCACCATCCGGAGCCTCGATGACCCGTTGGGGCCGCCTGGGGCATTGGCCGTCGTCTCGGGCAGCCTGGCACCCCAGGGTGCGGTCATCAAGGTGTCGGCGGCCACCGGCTCGCTGCTCCAGCACACCGGACCTGCCGTCGTGTTCGACTCCCCCGAAGACGCCGCGCAGCGGCTCGACGACCCCGGTACGAACGTCACGGCGGACTCGGTCCTCGTGCTCCGAAACGCCGGTCCGGTCGGGGCCGGCATGCCGGAGGCCGGCTCGCTCCCGATCCCTCGGCGGCTTGCCGCTGAGGGCGTCACGGACATGGTCCGGGTGTCGGACGCGCGGATGAGCGGCACCTCGTACGGCACGGTGGTGCTGCACTGCTCGCCGGAGAGTGCGGTGGGTGGGCCGCTCGGCCTCGTGCGGGACGGCGACCTGGTGCGGCTCGACGTCGAGCAGCGTCGCATCGACCTCCTCGTGGACGAGGCGGAGCTCGCACGGAGGCGAGCGGATCAACCGGCGCCGGAGGTTCCCGCCCGAGGCTGGCGGCGGCTGTACGCCGAGACCGTCACCCAGGCGCACCTCGGGGCCGACCTCGACTTCATGGCCCACGATGAGGATCGAGGGGACGCTCTGCAGCCGGAGCCGCCGCGATGACCGCGACCGGACGGCCCGCCGCCCGCCCGGTGCTGCCCTCGCTCCAGCTGAGCGACATCGTGACCCGTGAGGTGCCGGTTCCGCAGGTGCTGCGCGTCCGCCGACCCCCTGCACCCCCGGAGCCACCGCTCGATGTTCGGTCGATCGTTCACGAGCAGTTGGTCGAGCCGCTGCGCGTCGTTCGGCCGGGCGAGACGGTCGCCGTCGGTGTCGGCAGCCGCGGGATCACCCGGATCGCCGAGGTGGTCCGAGCGGTGGTCGAGGAGCTTCGTCGCGTCGGGGCCCAGCCCTTCCTGGTGCCTGCGATGGGCTCTCACGGGGCGGTGACAGCCGCCGGCCAGCAGGCCGTCTTGAGGGACCTCGGCATCACCGAGGACATCGCGCCGATCCGACCATCGATGGAGACGGTGGTCGTGGGCCACGTCGACGACGTGCAGGTGAGCGTGGCCGTCGAGGCGTCGGCCGCCGACCACATCCTCGTGGTCAACCGGCTCAAGAGCCACACCTCCTTCTCAGGTCGGGTGGAGAGCGGCCTGGCCAAGATGTTCGCGATCGGCTTGGCCAAGCAGCGCGGCGCCGAGGAGCTGCACCGGCTCGGGCCCCTGCACCTCGAGCGCCGCATCGTCGCGGCCTACTCGCTCCTTGCCTCCCGGCTTCCCATCCTGGGCGGGCTGGCCGTGACCGAGAGCAGTCGGAAACAGCTCCTGGCCCTGGACTTCGTCCCGCGGGACGGCATTGCCGGCGACGCGGAGGCAACGCTGCTGGCGCGCGCTCGCTCGCACGAGGCACGTCTCCCGTTCGCGGAGATCGACGTCCTGGTGGTCGATCGGATGGGCAAGGAGATCTCCGGGACCGGGATGGACACCAACGTGCTGGGACGCCGGATGGTGCGCGGGAGCCCCGAGCCGCCTGGCCCCACGGTCACCAACGTCGTCGTGCTCGGGGTGACCCCGGGCTCGGAGGGCAACGCCGTCGGGCTGGGGTTGGCCGACTTCATCCCGGTCGGTGCCCTCGAGCGTGTCGACCTCGCCGCGACGTATGCGAACGCACTGACGGCCGGGCTCCAAGGAGTACAACGCGCCCAGATC
Organism: Nocardioides aquiterrae; assembly: GCF_039526625.1. Classification (NCBI taxonomy): domain Bacteria; kingdom Bacillati; phylum Actinomycetota; class Actinomycetes; order Propionibacteriales; family Nocardioidaceae; genus Nocardioides; species Nocardioides aquiterrae. The sequence continues at coordinate 54,448 of NZ_BAAAJE010000001.1, read as the reverse complement.
CCCATCGCCCTCGCCACCGAACGCGACGCCGTCGCCGCCGCGATCCTGACGGCGGGCGTGGCCGACCCGGCCCTGGCTCGGGTGGTACGGATCCGCAACACCCTGGCTCTCGACGAGCTCATGGTCACGCCGAACCTGCTCGACGACGGTGCGGGGCTCGAGGTCGTCGACGAGGAGGGCCCTCGTCCCATGTTCGACGGCCAAGGCCTCGTGCCGTGGCCCGCAACGTCAGGAGTGCAGGCAACGTGACCATCACCTCCCTCGAAGCAGTGGCCGTGCGCGTTCCGGTGGAGCGGCCGACGCGCATCTCCACCCGCTTGCTCGACAAGCGTGACTACGTGCTCGTCCGTGCTGGCCGCGACGACTCGCCCGACGAGGGCATCGGCTACGCGTATGCAGGAACATCGGGTGGCGCCGTCGTCGCAGAGGCCGTGAACGGCATCCTCGCTCCGCTGCTCAGACGCTGGCCGGGCGACGACATCGTGGGGGCCTGGGACGCGATGTACCAGGAGACCCTCCTCCACGGACGCCGAGGAGCGGTGATGCGGGCCATCGCTGCGGTCGACATCGCTCTCTGGGACCTCGCAGGCAAGCGGGCCGGACTTCCGTTGGCCGTCCTCCTCGGTGGCCGCACCGGCCCGGTCCCGGCCTACGCGTCCGGCGGCTACTACAAGCCGGAGGAAGGCTCATGGACCGATGCCGTCACGCGAGAGATCGAGGACAACGTCGAGCGTGGGTTCACCGACCACAAGATCAAGGTCGGGGGTCTGCCCGTCGCGGAGGACGCCGCACGGGTAGCTGCTGCCGTCGAGGCCATGCAGGGGCGGGGTCGTCTCGCCCTCGACGCCAACAACGCGTACCGGACCACCGCTGACGCCGAGGCAGCCCTCCGGGCTTTCGAGGAGTCAGCCGGCGCGACCGGGCTCTGGTGGTTCGAGGAGCCACTCTCGCCGGACGACGTCCGAGGACACGCCCGGCTCCGAGCACGCTGTCGCACGCCCATCGCCACCGGTGAGATCGCCGGGTCGCGGTGGGAGTTCCGAGATCTGCTGGAGCACGGCGCGGCTGACATCCTGCAGCCCGACGCGGGGGTGCTGGGGGGAATCACCGAGTACCTGCGCGTGGCCGCCGCAGCAGCGACCTTCGGCCTGCCCGTGGCGCCGCACTGGCACGCCAACCTGCACGCCCACCTGGCTGCCGCGACGACCAACACGCTCACCGTCGAGCACTTCTCCTTGTCGAAGGACATCTACAACTTCGAGGTGCTCGTCACCCCGGAGACCCGACTCGCGACCGCCGAGGGGTGTGCCGTCGTTCCGGACCGGCCGGGACTAGGCTTCGAGCTCGAGGAGGATGTCGTCAGGGCATTCGCGATCTAGACCGCGCGGGCGGACGCGCGAGGCGGCTGAGGAGGGCGGATGGGTTCTGAGGGAGGCATCGCCTCGGTCGAGAGAGCCCTCCTGCTCATGGAGGCCCTCCTCGACGGCCCGGTCGGTGCCACCGCCCTTGCAGCTCGCCTGGGCGTGAGCAAGGCGACCGCCTTTCGCGTCGCCCGAACGCTGCAGTCCATGGGGTACGTCGTCCAGCAGGAGGACAGCCGCTACGCCCTCGGGCCGCGCTGTCTCATGTTGGCTGCGTGGGCCTTCGGTCACATCGACATCCGCAGGGAGCTGCGGTGGGCCGAGGAGGAGATCCACGAACGCACGGGCGAGACCGCGCTGCTCGCCGTCCTCGCGGGGCGCGACTCCGTCTGCATCGACTCCATCCCGTCCAAGCACTCGGTGGTCTCCGTCGCAACGGTGGGTGAGGTGTGGCCGGCTCACACCTCCTCCTCGGGTCTCGCCTTCCTCGCCGACGACCCGAACCTGCTCGAGATGTACCTCAGCGAGCCGCTCCAGGACGCGACCGAGCACACGGTGACCGACCCCGCGCGGCTGCGCGAGATGGTCGGACACTTCAGGAGTACCGGATACGCGGTCAACCGCGGCTACTGGCGGGACGGCGTGGTCGCCGTCGGCGCGGTCGTGCACGACGCAGCCGGCAAGGCTGTCGCTGCTCTCTCCGCGATGATGCCGGAGTTCCGGCTCCAGGAAGCGGGTGAGCAGGAGCTCGGCGAGCTCGTCACCGATGTCGCGGAGCGAGCCAGCTCCCGGCTGGGCTACCGGGGCCGCAAGCCCGCCAATCCTGCCGGCTGAGCCCTTCCGGCGCCGCTCGCGGCTTCGCCGACGGTCCGTCTCCGGGGCCGCCCACCGGGGGCAGCCGACCGCTCACGCCTCTCACGGGGCCGTCGGCGTGTTTCTTTTTTCGCTAGGTGGTTGCGCCCAGAGAAACGCTTCGCGTAGCGTTCGACGTGGTGAGCATCACAGCGCCGGGGTGGCGCCGGTGCCGCCGAGCAGTACCTGGGGGAACTGGAGAGGCGCCTGGCGCCGTGACCTGGAAGCGCAGGGGATCATGACGATCAACCAGAGTGTCGACCTCCCGGACGTGGCCGACGTCCTGGTCATCGGAGCCGGAGCATCCGGCTCGGTCGCGGTGAAGGCGCTCGCCGAGAGCGGCTTCTCCGTCGTGTGCCTGGAGCAGGGTGACTGGACGCCGCCGAGCGTCTTCGCCGGTGACAAGCCCGAGTGGGAGCTGGTGCGGCAGAAGCAGTGGCACCCGAACCCCAACGTTCGCGGAAACCCCTCCGACTACCCGGTCGAGACGAGCGAGTCGGACGTCAACCCGCTGATGTATGCCGGCGTCGGGGGCAGCACGCTCCTCTACGCCGCGCACTGGTGCCGGTTCCTGCCGAGCGACTTCCGCGTCAAGACGCTCGACGGGATCGCTGACGACTGGCCGTTCACCTACGAGGAGCTCCAGCCGTTCTACGAGCGGATGGACCGGGACATGGGGGTCGCGGGCCTGGCCGACAACCCGGCGTACCCCCCGGGCGAGGCCTACCCCCTCCCGCCGCTGCCGATCGGGAAGATCGGCCGCAAGGCCGCGGAAGGCATGGACAAGCTCGGCTGGCACTGGTGGCCCGGCGCCAACTCGATCGCGTCGCGTCAGTTCGGCCACCGCCCGGCATGCCTTCGCTACGGTGCGTGCCTCACCGGCTGTCCCGCCGGCGCCAAGGCCAGCACCGACATCACCCACTGGCCTGCCGCCCTGGAGGCTGGAGCTCGCCTGGTCACCGGCGCACGCGTCCGAGAGGTCACCGTCGACGCCCAAGGCCGCGCGAGTGGCGCTGTCTACATCGACCGCAACGGTTCCGAGCGGCAGCAGAAGGCCTCGGTGGTCATCCTGGCTGCCAACGGCATCGGCACGCCCCGGCTCCTGCAGATGTCCACGTCGAACCTCTTCCCCGACGGGCTGGCCAACAGCTCCGGTCTCGTCGGCAGGAACCTGATGATGCACCCGTACGGCGCCGTCGTCGGCGTCTATGAGGACCCGCTCGAGAGCTGGCTCGGTCCTGCCGGCCAGTCGATCGAGTCGATGCAGTTCTACGAGACCGACACCTCGCGGGGCTTCGTGCGGGGCGCGAAGTGGAACGTGATGCCCAGCGGTGGACCGCTCGGCCTGAGGGCGGGGTACGGCGGACGACCTGTCGACGAGTCGTGGGGCTTGAACTTCCACCGCAACGTCAAGGCCAACCTCGGTCGATCGTTCGAGTGGGGGATCATCGCCGAGGACCTTCCCGACGAGTCGAACCGGGTCGTCCTCGACCCGGAGCTCACCGACTCGGACGGCCTTCCGGCGCCCAAGCTGCTCTACACCAGCTCGGAGAACACCAGCCGTCTGATCGACTTCCACGTCGAGCGGGCCCGCGAGGCTCACGAGGCCGCCGGTGCCATCCGGACGTCGACGACGAAGCTGATGCGTGACTGCGGGTGGCACCTGCTGGGGACTGCCCGCATGGGCAACGACCCGGCCACGTCGGTCATCGACCAGTGGGGCCGGTCCCACGACGTGCCGAACCTCTACATCATCGACGGCAGCACCTTCGTGACGTCGTCCGGTGTGAACCCGACGGCGACGATCATGGCGATCGCGCTGCGTTCGGTGGAGCACCTCATCGCCAACCGCCGGGACCAGGTCGTGTCCGCGACCACGACGACCGTCTGAGGAGCGTTCCTGATGCTGACCGACGAACAACGCGCGCGCTTCGCGTCGCTGGCCGACGTGCTGATCCCTGCGGCCGAGGGCATGCCCTCAGCGAGCCAGGCCGACGTGCCCACCAAGTGGCTCGACGACGCACTGGGCTACCGCCCCGACCTGGTGGCCGGGCTGCAGGAGGCCCTTCAGGCGGCCGGCGACCTTCCCGCCGACGAGGCGGTCGAGCTGCTCAACCAGCACCACATCCCCGCCTTCGAGGCGCTGGGCACCCTGGCTGCCGGCGCGTACTTCCTCAACCCGGCGGTCAAGCAGCTGATCGGTTACCCCGGGCAGGTGCCGACGGTGGCGAGGGACGACACGGACACCTACCTCGACCTGCTCGAGAACGTGGCGGAACGCGGCCAGGTCTACCGCGACGCACCCGCTGAGGGACAACCGACGTGACCGCGGGGTTCCCCCACCACTCGCGTCCGGGGTACTACCCACCGGCTCTCAGCGAGGAGCTGAGCACGTACGTCGCCACGATGGCGGCTGCACTCGTGCCGGGCGGCGCGGGCTACCCGTCGGGGCGGGAGGCACAGGTGGGCAGGTTCGTGGCCGAGCGCGCCTCGGGGCAGGACGCCGAGGTGCTCGCTGCCGTCGCCCAGCGGTGGCCGGCGGGATCGGATGCCGAAGCCACGGCCAGCCTGGTCGCGATGGAGCGCGACGATCCGACCGCTTTCGCCTACCTGCGCGAGCTGGTCTACCACGGCTACTACTCGTCGCGCCGGGTGTTGGCCGCCATGATCGACCGCGGCTACGCCTACCACGGCGCGCCCCAGCCCCTGGGCTACCCGCAGTCCGAGGAGCTGCTGGTGCCGTCGGCACGACGGGGGTCCTACACCGAGACGACGGAGGTGTCTCGTGTCGACGGGTGACTCCCCGGACGTCGTCGTGGTCGGCGCAGGTATGGCGGGTGCGGCCATCTCCTACGTCCTGACGCGCGCCGGGGCGAAGGTGCTCTGCCTGGAGCAGGGCCCGCTCGTGGGACCACTCGACCACCCGCACTTCGGGGACGACTGGGAGTTCTCGATGCGGCGGGACTGGGCGTTCGATCCCAACGTCCGGGCGCTCGACCACGACTTCCCGGTCGCCACCAACGGGACGTTCGTGCCCTACCTCTACAACGCTGTCGGCGGGAGCACCAACCACTACTCCGGGTTCTGGCACCGGCTGAAGCCGGTCGACTTCCGCAAGGGCACCGAGCACGGGCTCGAAGGCACCATCGACTGGCCGGTCTCCTACGAGGAGCTCGCGCCGTACTACGACCAGAACGACCTCGACGTCGGCATCTCGGGGGTCCCGGGCGACCTCGCCTACCCCGCCAGGCCGGGGGCGCCGCGCCTGCCGCTGCCCATGCACGGTGAGTACTTCAACCTGGTCGCCGCCGGGCTGGAGAAGCTCGGGTTGCACTGGTGGCCGGCAGACAACGCGATCCTCACCGAGGACCGTGGGGACCGGCTCGCCTGCAACGCCTGCGGGATGTGCAACATCGGGTGCCCGCGAGGCTCCCTGGGGACCGCCACCCAGGCGTACCTCAAGCCGGCCATCGCCCAGGGGCTCGACCTCCGTCCGCTCAGCCGGGTGACCAGGATCAGCACCGACGCCTTCGGTCAGGTCGACGGCGTGGAGTACCAGGACCTCACCGACGGCTCGGGACACCGCGTGAACGCCCCGTTGGTGGTGGTGGCCTGCAACGGCATCGGCACGCCTCGGATGCTGCTGCTCTCGACATCGGCGACGCACCCGGACGGTCTCGGCAACAGTCGCGACCAGGTCGGACGGCACTTCATGACCCACGGCTACCGGCTGGCCGACATGTGGTTCGACCGGCCCACCGGTCACTGGAAGGGCCCGTTCGGGGCGGGGCCGTACTGCCAGGAGTGGTACGACACCGACGTCGCGCGCGGCTTCGTCAACGGCATCACGATCACCTTCGGCGGTGCCTGGGGTCCGGCCTGGAGCGCCCTCGGTGGTACGACGGGCCGGCGACCAGCGGCGTGGGGGGAGGCGCACCACCGAGAGTTCGAGGAGCGGTTCGACCGGCACGTGTTCTGCGCCATCCAGGCAGACGACCTGCCGGTCGCCACCAATCGGGTGACCCTCGACCCCGACGTGCGCGACTCCAGCGGCCTTCCCGCCGCCAAGGTCCACTACGACCTGCACGAGAACACCCGGGCCCTCCTCGAGTTCGGCAGCGACCGGCTGCTCGAGATCAGCCGGGCGGCGGGAGCAGTCGGGGTCGACCTCCAGCCGATGGACGAGAACTTCGCTCAGCCCGGGTGGCACCTGATGGGCACCTGCCGGATGAGCAGCGATCCCGGCGAGGGCGTGACCGACCCGTGGCACCGCGTCTGGGACACCCCGGGCCTCGTCGTGTGTGACGGCAGCTCCATGGTGACCGGAGGCGCCGGCAACCCCACGTCGACCATCGGCGCCCTGGCCCTGCGGTGCGCCGACCGGCTCGTGGCGCAGATGGGCCGGCGGGTCGAGGCCGCAAACGCCTCCTAGCCGGACGCCTCGCGCGGGATCGCCAGGAACTGGTCCCGGGGGCTACCGAGGAGGGCCCGGCGGTCGTCAGAGGCCCGGCCAGGCGGGTCGCAGGTAGGCTCCGTCCATGACGCAGGTCACCTCTGACCGCCGCACCGGTGTCTCGGGTCCGGTCGCGTTCTCGACGGTCGGGCTGCCCGAGGAGCAGCGCGTGGAGCTGTGGGAGAGCCACAACGCCGACGCGTTGATCGGGCTGCGCTGTCGCACCCTGACCGCTCCGGTGCTCGAGGCGACCGAGATCAACGTCCAGCTGGACCGGATCCACCTCGCCCGGGTACGCGGGAGCTCGCACGTGGTCGAGCGTGACCTGACCATGATCCGGCAGCGGCCGGCCGAGTCGGTCGCGCTGTTCTTCAACCTCGCGGGCGAGGCCTTCTTCTACCACGACGACGGAGTCCGAACGGTGCAGCCGGGGCAGATGCTGCTGTGCGACGCCGACCGCCCGTTCATGCGCGGTTTCTCCCAGGGGCTGGAGGAGCTGGTGCTGAAGGTCCCTCGTGACGTCTTCGCCGACGTCACCGGCATCGACCGCCTCGCTCGCCCGTTGGTCATGAGCTTCGCTGCCGGCGCGAACTCCTTCGCCCACGCCCTCGCGCGGCAGGTCGGCGCCGCGGCCCGCGACCAGGACCCGGACCCGGCCGAGGAGGAGACGCTCCTCGAGCTCGTCGCAGCGCTCGCCGGAAGGCGGCGGGTCGATGGCCTGTCCGGCGCCCACCGGGCCGCGGCGCTCACGTTCATCGACCAACACCTGGCAGATCCGGCGCTCTCGGCCGTCCAGGTCGCCGCCGCCGTCGGCATCAGCACGCGCCACCTGTCTCGAGTGTTGGCCGAGGCCGGGACGAGTGTCCCCAAGCACATCCTCGGGCGGAGGTTGGAGACGGCACGCCGACTTCTCGAGAAGCCCGCGGCGACCTCGATGACGATCGCCGAGGTCGCTCACCACTGCGGGTTCACCTCGGCGGCGCACTTCTCCACTGCGTTCACCACCCACTTCGGCGAACGTGCCAGCGACGTGCGCCGCCGCGCGGTCGCCGCCCGCGCCATCCCGCTCCAGTGACGCCCTCGTGGCGATCCGCTCGCGACTGCGTGGATCGGCCATCGTTTGGCGTTCACGCCGAGATGCCGGTCACACGTCGACTCCCCGGACGGTGCTCCTGACACTGGACCTCGAGTGCCGGGCGGGTGCCCGGCCGAGGAAGGTGGAACCCATGCCCGCGTTCGATGACGGCCAGGCCGAGACCGACCTGCCGACGACGGCGATCGTCGAGACCGATGTCGTGGTCGTCGGCTCGGGACCGGCGGGCTCGGCCGCGGCGCTGCTCCTGTCGTCCCTCGGCATCCCGAACATCATGATCACCAAGTACCGCTGGACCGCGAACACGCCGCGCGCCCACATCACCAACCAGCGGGCGATGGAGATCTTCCGGGACCTCGGGATCGAGGACCAGGTCCTCGCGGATGCGACCCCGCACCACCTCGTGGGTGACACCGTCTTCTGCACCTCGATCGCCGGCGAGGAGATCGGCCGGATCCGCACCTGGGGGACCCGGCCGGACCGCGAGGCCGACTACCAGCTGGCCTCGCCGTGTCTCACGGTCGACATCCCGCAGACCTACCTCGAGCCCATCCTCGTGCGCAACGCGACCGCTCGCGGCACCCAGTCCCGCTTCTCCACCGAGTACCTGTCGCACACGCAGGACGACGCGGGCGTGGACGTGCAGGTCCTCGACCGGCTGACAGGAGCCGAGTACACGATCCGGGCCAAGTACCTGATCGGGGCCGACGGCGCCCGGTCCAAGGTCGCCGCCGACGTGGGGCTGCCGTACGAAGGTGCGATGGACATCGCCGGGTCGATGAACATCACCTTCAAGGCCGACATCGCGGCGTACGTCGGCCATCGGCCGTCGGTGCTCTACTGGGTCATCCAGCCCGGATCCGACGTCGGCGGCATCGGCGCCGGCCTGGTCCGGGTGATCCGGCCCTGGAACGAGTGGCTCATCGTCTGGGGCTACGACATCAACGAGGCGCCGCCGGTCGTCGACGATGCCGCGGCGACGCAGATCGTGCGCAACCTGCTGGGCATGCCCGACCTCGAGGTCGAGATCACGGGCACGTCCCTGTGGGGCAACAACGAGATGTACGCGACCCACCTGCAGTCGGGCCGAGTCTTCTGCGCCGGTGACGCGATCCACCGGCACCCGCCGAGCAACGGGCTCGGCTCCAACACGTCCATCCAGGACGCCTACAACCTGGCATGGAAGCTCGCCGCGGTGCTCCGGGGCCAGGCAGACCCGTCGCTCCTGGAGACCTACTCGACCGAGCGGGCTCCCGTCGCCGAACGGATCGTCAAGCGGGCCAACAAGTCCAGCCGCGAGTTCGTCGACCTCTTCGTCGCGCTCGGCGTCACCGAGGCCGAGACCGAGGAGGACATGGTCCGCCGGATCGAGGAGCGCAAGGCCAACACGCCCGAGGGCGCTGCCAAGCGCGCGGCGCTCGTGGCCGCCATGGAGCTGAAGAACTACGAGTTCAACGCCCACGGGGTCGAGCTCGGCCAGTTCTACGAGTCGACCGCGATCGTCCCCGATGGCACGACCCGGCCCGAGCCGGCCCGCGACCCGGACCTCTACTACGAGGCCTCGACCGTGCCCGGGTCGCGCCTGCCGCACGCGTGGGTCGGTGACAACACGCGACGCCTCGCGATGATGGACCTGGCGCCGTACGACCGGTTCACCGTGATCACCGGCATCGCCGGGGAGCAGTGGGAGGTCGCCGCGGAGAAGGTCGCGCACGAGCTCGGCGTCCCGGTGCAGACGGTCGTGATCGGTCCCGGCCGTGAGGTGACCGACCTCTACTACGACTGGGCGAAGCTCCGTGACATCGAGGAGGACGGCGCGCTGCTCGTGCGACCCGACAAGCACATCGCCTGGCGCTCCGCCGCGCTGCCGGCCGACCCCGAGGGCGCCCTGCGCGACGCCCTCGCGCGGGTCCTGGGCAGGGTGGACCGGGCATGACCCTGCGCTTCGAGCACGAGACGTTGGGGCAGCGGGTCCGGTTCGCCTCCGGCTCCGCACGCGAAGCGGTCGCCGCCGAGGTCGAGCTCCTCGGCGCCACGCGGGCGATGGTCATCGCGTCGAGGTCCGAAACGGGGCAGGCCGAGCGGATCACGGCGGGGTTGCCCGTCGCGCTCGTCCACGACGACGTGGTGATGCACGTGCCGGTGCCCGTCGCCGAGCGGGCGCGGGCGGCGGCCGCCGAGCACGACGTCGACCTGCTCATCAGCGTCGGCGGTGGCTCCACCACCGGTCTGGCCAAGGCCGTCGCCCTGACGACCGGCCTGCCGATCGTCGCCGTCCCGACGACCTATGCGGGATCGGAGGCGACCAATGTCTGGGGGCTCACCGAAGGCGCGAAGAAGACCACGGGCGTGGACGCCCGGGTGCTGCCCCGCGCGATCGTCTACGACGCGTCCCTCATGCTCACCCTCCCCGTCGGCCTCAGCGTGGCCTCCGGCCTCAACGCGCTCGCGCACTGCGTGGACTCGATGTGGGCGCCGCGGACCGACCCGATCGACGCGGCCCTCGCCGGAGAGGGGATCCGGACCCTCGCCGCGGGCCTCCCCCGCGTGGTCGACGACCCGTCCGGCCTGGAGGGTCGGGAGGAGGCGCTCTACGGGGCCTACCTCGCGGCCGTCGCGTTCGCGTCAGCCGGGTCAGGACTGCACCACAAGATCTGTCACGTCCTGGGCGGCCGCTACGACCTGCCGCACGCCCCCACCCACGCGGTGGTGCTCCCTCACGTGCTCGCGCTCAACGCGCCGGCGGCCCCCGAGGCCGACGAGCGGATCGCCCGCGCCTTCGGGACGGAGACCGGCCTGGAGGGTCTGGAGGCGCTGCGCGCCCGGCTGGACGCCCCTCGCGCGCTGCGCGACCTCGGATTCGAGGAGGACCAGATCCCGGACGCGGTCGAGGCGATCCTGCCCTCGGTCCCGGAGAGCAACCCCGCCCGTGTGACCCCTGAGAGCCTGGAGCGCCTCCTGCGCGGCGCCTGGGAAGGAGCAGATCCACGATGACCGACCAGACCCAGCCCCCGGCCGTGACCGAGGAGCAGCAGGCGCGTGAGGCCGAGCTGGTCCAGCGCGTGCTCGACTCGTTCGAGGGCACGCCGGACGAACGGCTCAAGCAGATCATGTCCGCCGCGGTCCGCCATCTGCACGCGTTCCTGCGCGACGTGCGCCTCACCGAGGCCGAATGGAAGCAGGGCATCGACTTCCTGACGGCGGTCGGGCACATCACCGACGAGCGTCGCCAGGAGTTCATCCTCCTCTCCGACACGCTCGGCGCGTCGATGCAGACCATCGCGATCAACAACGAGGCGTACGAGGACGCCACCGAGGCGACGGTCTTCGGCCCGTTCTTCGTCGAGGACGCGCCGCGCATCGAGCTCGGCGGCGACATCGCGGGCGACGCGTCCGGCCAGCCGTGCTGGGTCGAGGGAACCGTCCGCGACACCGCAGGGAACCCCGTCGCCGGTGCGAGGATCGAGGTCTGGGAGGCCGACGACGACGGCTTCTACGACGTCCAGTACGGCGATGACCGGGTCGCCGGCCGCGCTCATCTGTTCAGCGACGCCGACGGTGCCTTCCGGTTCTGGGCCATCACCCCCACGCCGTACCCCATCCCGCACGACGGCCCGGTCGGGGCGATGCTGGCCGCGACCGGCCGTTCGCCGATGCGGGCCTCGCACCTGCACTTCATGGTCTCCGCACCCGCGCTGCGGACCTTGGTCACCCATGTCTTCGTCCGGGGTGATGAGCTGCTCGCGAGCGACAGTGTCTTCGGGGTCAAGGACTCCCTGGTCAAGGACTTCGTCGAGCAGGCCGCGGACGCGCCGACGCCCGACGGCCGGGACCTCGGCGGGCGGACCTGGTCGCGCACCAGGTTCGACATCGTGCTGGCGCCGAGCGGCACGGCCTGAGAGCTCACCTCGCGAGTCAGTCGAACAGGGCGCGGATCTCGGCGGCGAGCCAGCGCTCGTACGCCGGTCGCGACCAGCCCCGGCGCACCACGAGCCGGTGGTAGCTGTCGGGCGCCATCAGCAGCCACAGCAGGTCCTGGGCGCGGGACGGCGGCAGCGTGGGTCGCGCGTGCAGCCGCGCGAGCAGGTGCCCGGCGCCGACATGCCGCTCGGCTTCGGCGGTCTCCCACAGCTCGGCGACGGCCGGGTCGGTTCCGGAGGCGCCGCGGATCACCTCGTGCAGCTCGTGGTACCCGGCGTTGACGCGGGCCACGTGCCGGGCCGCCAGGACCGTCGCGCGGTCGAGGTCGCCGGCGGCGGCGATCGCGGCGACGTCGTCGCGGGCGGTCACCGTGCGCGGCTGGTCGTCACCGGCCATGGCCACGTCCCGCACCACCTTGAGCAGGGTGGCCTTGTTGCCGACGGCGGTGAAGACGGTCGGCTTGCTCACGCCGGCGCGCTCGGCGATCTGGTCGATCGTCGTGCCGCCGTACCCCTGCTCGACGAACAGGTCGTGCGCCGCGCGCAGGACGGCCGCGCGCGACGCCTGCGCCTGGTCGGTGCGCAGCGGCGAGTGGTAACGGCGCTTCTTGACGCTTGCCACGCGGGGAGCCTACCGTGCTCATATTCGTTAGATGTCCAGTAGGCGAATATGGACATCGTGGCAGATGGGAGCTCCGATGAGCTTGGCCTACATCGCCCGAGCGGCGGACCACGAGCGGATCGAGTGGATCGACGGCAAGGAGCTCCAGATCCTGCTGGACGGCCAGCGGACGGCGGGCCAGGTGATGGTCGCCCGCAGTCGCCTCGGCGACGGCTCGGCGTCACCCCTGCACCTGCACCGCAACGAGGACGAGATGTTCGTGATCCTGGCGGGGCACGGGATCTTCTGGGTCGGCGACGAGCGGCACGAGGTCGGCGAGGGCGGTGCGATGTTCCTGCCCCGCGGGGTGCCGCACGCCTACCGGTTCACGTCGCCGGAGGTCGACCTGCTGACGATCTGCACGCCCAGCGGGATGGAGCGGTTCTTCCGCAGCGCGGGCCGCTCCGTCTCCGCGCCGCGTCCGGACGGCTGGCAGGTCACCATGGAGGCGCTGGTCGCGGCCGCCGCGGCCGGCGGCCAGGAGATCCTCGGTCCGCCGCCGGCCTGACGTCGCTGCTGTTCTCCGTCAGCCGGAGCCGTCGACCACGCCTTCGTCGGTCGACGGCAGGCGCACGACGAAGGTGGCACCGGCGCCGGGAGCGGACTCGACGTGCACCCGGCCGCCGTGGTGCTCGGTGATGCGCTTGACGATGGTGAGACCCAGGCCGACGCCGGGCACGGTCGCGGCGCCGGGTGCCCGGTGGAACGGGACGAAGATGTCCTCCATCTCGTCGGCCGCGATCCCCGGACCCTCGTCACGGACCCGGATCTCGACGCCGTTCGCGTCCTCGGACAGCACGACGCGCACCTCGCCCCCGTCGGGCGAGAACTTGACCGCGTTCGACACCAGGTTCTCCACGACCCGCTCGAGCTTGGCCTCGTCGCCCCGGACGACGGTGGGAGCGTCCTTGGACGGGTCCTTGTCGAGGACGACCCGCACCCCACGCGGAGAGGCCAGCATCTGGTGGCGGGTGACGACGTGGCGGGCCACCAGAGCCAGGTTGACCGGGTCGAACCGGACCGGCGCGGCACCGAGGGCCACCGCCTCCACGAGCTCGCCGGTGAGCGACGTCATCGCGCGCGCAGCGCGCATCACCCGTTCGGCCAGCTCGCGTTGCGCGGGGCTGAGCTCGTCGTCGAGCAGCAGCTCGGTGAACCCGATGACGGCGGCGAGCGGCGTCCGCAGGTCGTGCGAGACGGCCCTGAGGACCTGGTGCGCCTCGGCCAGCGCGGCGCGCGACTGGGCGAGCTCACGGACGGTCCGCCGGTGCAGGGCACCGTAGTCGTCGGTGATGCGGCTGACCTCGTGCAACAGGTGGTGGTCGTGGACGCGGTCACCGCCCGTCATGGTCACCTACCAGCGCCCGGCACGTCTGGACGGCGGTGCGCGCGTCGCTCGCGCACCCGTCGGCGCCGACGTGGTCGACCAGCCCGGGGGCGAGCTCGAAGGCCCGTCCGCCGACGACGACCTTGACCCCCCGCGTCCGTGGGTCGTGCCGCACGGCCCGGATCATGCGCCGCAGGTGGTCGACCTCGCTCGGCATGGTCGCCGACAGCAGCAGTACGTCGGCCCGGTCCTCGGTGAGCAGCCGGGGAAGGGCCTCGGGCAGGACGTCGTCGATGACGTAGGTCGTGCCCCAGCCCCGGCACTGGAGGACGTCGACGACCATGCGGAGCCCGAGGCGGTGCAGCGACCCCGGCGCGTGGACGGCCACCACGCGGCGGGCCCCGTCCTGCCCGAGGAAGATCTCGGTGTAGAGCTCGGTCATCACCAGCTGGCTGACCGCGGTGCAGAAGTGCTCGTGGGCGACGGACAGCTGCCCGAGGTACCAACGTCGGCCCACCTCGACCTGAACGGGCGCCAGGATCTCCACCAGGATGTCCACGACGTCCATGCCGTCGCTCACGCACCGGTGCACCACCGCGACGGCGCCCGCCCGGTCGCCCCGGACCACGCGGTCGAGGTAGGCCGCAGCCGGCGGGCCGAGGACCGGCTCCTCCGGCGGGGCGAACGGTTGCGACGCACAGCCGGCGACGAGGTCGCGCAGGACGTCGAGCCCGTCGGGGTCGTCGCCGTCGAGCGACTCGGCGGCAACCCCCTGGAGCGCGACGCAGACGTCCTGCCGGGTGACGCCGGCGTGGCCCAGCACCTGGAAGCGGCCTTCGGCGAAGCCGAGCGCGTCGGCCAGCAGCTCGGCCTGGCCGGTCTGCCGGGCGGACTCCAGCGCCGCCACGACGACCCGTGCGACGTCCTCGACGTCGGGGTCGCCGCCCGGGAGCTCGAGCAGCGTGGTGAGCCGGTGCACCGCGCTTGCGCCGCGTCCCGCCGGACCGGTGTCTCGCGCCCCGGCCAGCACGTGCGCTGCCATCCCACTCCTCCCGATCCCGATGGCCGCCAGCGCTTCTCGGGCCTCGGCGTTCCGGGGACATCATCGCCCAGTTCAGCCGCCGCCGCGCCGCCCTGCGCGATGCGGCCACAGCCCAGCGCTCCGCGGCTCATGAGAAGCCGGCACCGGGCTCCTCGGCGAGCTGTCCCGAGCGTCAGGGCAGCCCGGTCGAGCGGCGATGACTTCACGGGTCCGATGATCTGCGCCCTCCGCCGCCGCGGCGGCGCGCTTCTTCGGCATCCAACCCTGTACCGAACGGTCTAATGTGTACCTACCAGTACAACCGAGAGGATCCCGTCATGAGCAGGCCCCCGCTTCCCCCGTTCGACCGCGACAGCGCGATCATCAAGGTCCGCAAGGCCGAGGACGCCTGGAACGGCCGCGACCCCGAGCAGGTCTCCCTGGCCTACACCCCCGACAGCCGGTGGCGGAACCGGTCGACCTTCCTCGTCGGGCGGCCCGCGATCGTCGACTTCCTCACCGACAAGTGGGCCCGGGAACACGAGTACCGGCTGATCAAGGAACTGTGGGCCTACACCGAGAACCGGATCGCGGTGCGGTTCGCCTACGAGTGGCGCTCGGACGCCGGCCAGTGGTTCCGCGCGTACGGCAACGAGAACTGGCTCTTCGACGAGGACGGACTGATGGCCGAGCGGCACGCGAGCATCAACGACCTGGCGATCGAGGAGGCGGACCGGAAGTTCTTCTGGGACCGCTCCGGCCCGCGGCCCGCGGACCACCCGGGCCTGAGCGACCTGCGCCTCTGAAGCACGCATCCGCGCCGGGACCTGTGATGATCCTCTGATGCCGCGCACCGTCTCCGAACGCTCCGACGCCGTCCTCGCCCTGGCCCGCACCTTCCGCCTGCACGGCTACGAGGGCGCCAGCCTGAGCATCATCTCCGCCGAGACGGGCCTGGGAAAGGGCAGCCTGTACAACTTCTTCCCCGGGGGCAAGGAGGAGATGGCGCGCGCCGTCCTGGCCGAGGTCGACGACTGGTTCCAGTCCAACATCTACGAGCCACTACGACGACGCGACGACCCCGAGTCGCACATCGGCGAGATGTTCGAGGCGACCGCGGCGTACTTCGAGTCCAGCGAGCTGGTCTGCCTCTTCGGCGCCTTCGCGCTCGGACAGGAGCGCGAACGTTTCGCTACCGCGATCCGTGACTACTTCGCGGACTGGATCGCTGCCCTGGGTTCGGCGCTCACGCGCGCTGGTCACACCCCGCACACCGCACCGGGCCTCGCCGCCGACACCGTCGCCGGCATCCAGGGCGCCCTCATCACCAGCCGGGCCCTCGGCCGACCCGAGGCATTCAGAGAGTCCCTCGCCCGGCTCCACGCCCGACTCGGCCCACCCCCACCGGCAGCCGACGCAGAACATCGAACGAGGTCGTCAGCGAACCGGATGACGTGACCGAGCTGGTCATCACCCGCAAGCTCGAGCAGAAGCTCTCCACGGATCACCCTGGGCGCCACGGTCCTGCTCTCCGCACTGCCGTGAGTGTGTTGCAGGGCGGCGGTGGCCTCAGGGAGCCGGTCCGAATCCCTTCATCCTGCGATCGGAGGATGTCGGCTCGGGGCCGGGGGAATCCAGTATCGCCACGAGGGCGGTCGCCAGGTCGCTCGTAGTTAGCGATAGGAGATCTCTTCGTGATTCGACACGTCTTCATGTGGCAGCTCGCCGACCCGAACGACGCGGACCGCGTGCTCGAGCTGCTGGCGCGTCTCTCGGAGCGGCTGCCCAGCCTGCGCAGCTGGGAGCTCGGCTCCCACGCCGGCGAGCCGAACGAGAACGGGGACCCGTGGGACGGCTGCCTCATCTCCGACTTCGATGACTGGGACGGACTGCGCGAGTACTCCGAGGATCCCTTCCACATGGAGGTCGTGAACGAGCTGCTTCCGCTGGTGAGGTCCAGGGCGGTCGTCGACTTCGTGAGGGAGGGCGACGCATGAAGGCTGGGATCCAGGTCGCGACCAGTCCCTACGGCCCGGAGGACCAGCTCGGCGCGCTGAACCAGATCACCTCGGCGATGCAGGCAGCCGCGATGGAGCGGACCGACGCGGCTCGCATCTACGACCTGAGCATCGACTACTTCGTCGGCATGCCGAGCTTCCAGGCGGCCGGCGACCCCTCCTACCAGATCTACATGAGCCACACGCCGGAGGGAACGGTCGTCGACAACCTCAACGGCGTCGGCAGCGAGGTCAACCAGCGCGTCTGCTACTCCGGCGACGTCATCTTCATGTACACCCACACGGGCACCCACATCGACGCGCTCAACCACTTCGGTGTGGACGGGAAGATCTACAACGGCTTCTCGGCGTCGGAGCACCTGGGTAGCCGGAGCTGGACCAAGGGTGGGGCCGAGGTGATCCCGCCGATCGTCGCGCGCGGCGTGCTGCTCGACATCGCGCGGCTGAAGGGCGTCGACTGCCTCCCGGACTCGTACGCGATCACGGTGGACGACTGTGTCGACGAACTGGCCCGGACCGGCCTGACGCTGAACGCCGGAGACGTGGCTCTCGTCCGCACCGGTCGGATGCGCTACTGGCCGGACGGGAGCCGGACGCTCGGCAACCCCCCCGGGTTGTCCCTGGACGCCGGTCGGTGGCTGACGGCGCAGGGGATCGCGGTGATCGGAGCCGACCAGGAGTGCGTCGAGGTCGGGCCCTCGCAGCACGAGGACAACTGGCTGCCGGGGCACTGCCACTTCCTGGCGGAGGCAGGGGTGCCCATGCTCGAGCTCGTCAACCTCGAGGAGCTGTCGCAGGACGAGGTCAACGAGTTCTGCCTGATCGCTGCGCCGATCCGGCTCCGTGGGGCCACCGGGTCGCCGATCCGGCCCCTGGCGATCCCGTTCCGCTGATGGCCGTGCTCGACGTCCGGGTGCTCCAGGTCGACTTCGACGGCACCCGCCCGCCCGACGAGCAGCTCGAGCGGGTGGCGGCGCTGGTGGCCGCCCAGGAGGGCGCGGACCTGGTCGTGCTGCCGGAGCTCTGGCTGCACGGCGCGTTCGCTCCGGAGCGCTGGCAGGAGACGGCGCTCTCCCTCGACGGGCCGGAGATCGCGGCGCTGGCGGCCGCTGCCCGCAGCGCCGGCACCCACCTGCACGCCGGCACCTTCGTCGAGCACTCCGACGGGGGTGCCGGCCGGGATCCGTCCTCTCGTCGCCTGTGGAACACGGCTGTGCTCCTGAACCGGACCGGCGAGCTGGTGGCGAGGTACCGGAAGATCCACCGATTCGGATTCGGTGCGGGCGAGGCGGAGCTGATCGAGGCCGGGGTCGACCTGGTCGCGATGGAGCTCGACGACCGGCAGGGTCGTCCCCTGTGCACGGTGGGCCTCGCCACCTGCTACGACCTGCGCTTCCCCGAGATGTTCCGCGGCCTGATCGATCGCGGCGCCGAGGTCCTCGTCGTCTCGGCCGCGTGGCCGCTGCCGAGGATCGAGCACTGGGAGAGCCTGGGTGTGGCCCGTGCCATCGAGAACCAGGCGTTCGTGATCCAGTGCAACGACGGCGGACGACACGGGGGCCTGGACATGGGTGGACACAGCCGGATCGTCGGACCGACGGGGGAGGTCATCGCGTCCGCCTCCCGAGGATGCTCGCAACTGAGGGTGACGGTGGATCTGGACGCCGTCGCCAGCGTCCGGCGCGACTTCCCGGTCCTGGGGGACCGGCGGCTCGGCGTCGAGGCGGTGCTCACGTGAGCACCGCGGGCGAGCTCGCGGCGCAGGCGCTCGCGAACGGGACGCCGAACGTCATCACGGTCTGGTCCGATCTCGGGTGCCCGTGGGCGACGCTCGCCCTCCACACCCTCCGAGACCGGATCCGGTCCAGCGGGGCCGATGTCCTCATCGACCACCGAGCCTTCCCGCTGGAGTGGTTCAACGAACGACCGACGCCGAAGCCCATCACCGATGCCGAGCTCGTGGCGATCGCGGGCCTGGTGGACGGCCTCCAGTGGAGGACGTGGTCGGCGCCGGAGTCGACGTTCCCGGTCACCACGCTGCCTGCGCTCGAAGCGGTGCAGGCGGCGAAGCATCCGCGCGCCGGCGGGATGAGGGCGAGCGACGAGCTCGACGAGGCGCTCCGCAAGGCCTTCTGGGTCGACCACGAGTGCATATCGGTGCTGCCGATCATCTACCGCGTGGCGGGGACCTGCACCCACGTCGACGTGGACGGGCTGCGATGGGCGATGGCCGCCGGACACGGGCGCGACGCCGTGCTCGACCAGTGGCCCGTGGCCCGAACCGAGCAGGTGGTCTGCAGCCCGCACTTCTTCACGCCGCTCGGTGAGGGCCTCAAGAACCCGGGCGCGCGGTACACCTGGACCGGCGGGCCCGAGGCCGGCTTCCCACGTCTGGAGTCGTACGACCGTTCGTGGGCCGGCGACCTGGTCGACAGTCTCGTGCAGCGCTCGTAGATGGTGGCCGACGGCGTGCACGGGCTTCGAAGAACGGCTCCGGATCCGGCACGATCCGCGTACCTTGCTCCATGATGGTCGACTTCCGAGAGGTCTTCAACGGCCTGCCGTCGGCGACGGCGTTGGTCCGGTCGCACTCTCGGGGTGCGTCGACCGTCGTCGCAGTGAACCCTGCGTTCGTCCGGCTCACCGGCCGGCCGGAGACCGCCATCGTGGGCGCCGACCTGGCGATGGTGTTGCCGGGGGTGAAGACGCGCCAGGTGAGCTCGGGCCAGGATCCCCCACGCGAGCGCGGCCAGGCGTGGTTCATCGATGCCACGGGTCGTCGCACACCGGTGTCGTACGAGATCGCGCACGAGCCGGCGGCCGACGACCTGATGATCGTGCAGGTGCGCGAGATCGACGCGTCCGCCCAGAACGACAGTGCGGTGCGAGCCAGCGAGAAGCTGCTCGAGGACGTCGCCGACAACGTGGGGGCGCTGATCTACCTCAAACGCGCCGACGGGCGGTACCTGTTCGCGAACCGTCACTACGAGGAGCTCCTGCGTCAGCCACGCGGCGTCATCGTCGGGAAGACGGATGCGGACCTCTGGCCGAAGGACATCGCCGACGTCTACGCCGCGAACGACCGGGCGGTGTTCGCCGTCGGCCACCCGATGGAGTTCGAGGAGCCGATCCCCATCGAGGACGGGTGGGGGATGTGGCTGTCGCTCAAGTTCCCGATCTTCGACGGAGACGGCGCCGTCTACGGCGTGGGGGGGATCTCGACCGACATCAGCGCGCGAGCTCGGGCGCAGGCTGCGATCCGCGAAGCCCGGGACGAGGCGGAGCGTGCGAACCGGGCCAAGGACGAGTTCCTGTCCCGGATGAGCCACGAGCTCCGGACGCCGCTCAACTCGATCCTCGGGTTCGGCCAGCTGCTGCAGCTCGAGGACCTGCCGCCATCGGCAGGGGCGGACGTCGACCACATCGTCAAGGCCGGCCGTCACCTGCTGGCCCTCATCAACGAGGTCCTCGACATCTCCCGGGTCGAGTCCGGCACTCAAGCCCTGGCCATCGAGCGCCAGTGCGTGTGTGACTCCATCGGCGAGGCGTACGAGATGGTCCGTCCGCTGGCGGCGGACCGCGGGGTCGAGCTGGTCATGGACCTGCACGACTCCCTCGAGCGCTACGTCATGGCCGACCGCCAGCGACTGACCCAGGTGATGCTCAACCTGCTCGTCAACGCGGTCAAGTACAACCGGCCGGACGGCGTGGTGACCGTCACCACCGAGATGGAGGACGAGGGACATCTGTCGATCCTCGTGACGGACACCGGCGTGGGCATCGCGCGAGAAGACCTGGAGCGTGTCTTCCTGCCCTTCGAGCGCGTCGGTGGCCCCGACGTCGAGACCGAAGGCACGGGCCTCGGACTCGCGGTCGCTCGGAGCCTCGTCTCCGCCATGGGGGGCGGGATCGGGATCAAGCGCTCGCTACCCGGACGCGGCACCGAGTTCTTCGTTCGCCTGCCGCTCTCGAGCGCTCCGGATCTGGAGGAAGTCGCCGCCCGGAAGCTCGGACGCGGCACCGGGCAGCGCGACACGGATCTGACGGGCCGGACCATCCTCTACATGGAGGACAACCTCGCCAATCTGGAGCTGGTCCGCAGGATCCTCGACCGCAACGGTGCCCCGCACCTGATCACGGCCACCCACGGGCAGCTGGGGCTGCAGCTGGCGGCTGCGCACCGGCCGGACCTGATCCTCCTCGACCTCCACCTCCCGGACCTCGACGGTTCGGAGGTGCTGACTCGACTGCGTGCCGACGAGCGGACCCGCCCGATCCCCGTGGTGGTGCTCTCCGCCGACGCGACGACCGCGCGGCGCAAGCAGCTCCTCGCCTCGGGCGCGGTTGACTACGTCACGAAACCGATCGCGGTCGAGGGGCTGCTGGAGGCCGTGCATCGAAGCATCTCTGTGGGAGGCCGGCGATGAGCGCGCAGGAAGTTCCGCAATCGGGGCTCGAGATCGAGATCCTCGTGGCTGACGATCATCCGGTCTATCGCGACGGCCTCATCCAGGCACTCTCGAGCCACGAAGGCATCCGCGTGGTCGCCGAGACGGGGGACGGGGAAGAGGCCCTCCATCTCATCCGGAGTCTCCAGCCCGACATCGCCCTGGTGGACCTCCGGCTGCCGTCGCGGGACGGCATCTCGATCGTGGAGGCGGTGAAGGAGTCCGAGGTCCGGACGCGCACGATGATCGTCTCCGCCTTCGAAGACGCCTGCACGATGTACCAGGCGTACGACGCCGGCGCGCGGGCCTACGTCACCAAGCACGCGTCGCCGACCGTCCTGTGCGAGGCGATCGTCGGTGTCTACAGCGGGCAGATCGTCTTTCCGGAGTCGGTGCGGCCCGGCCTGAACGCGGCCGATCGACTGCAGAGAGCACGAACCGCCTCGACCGGGGCGCTCTCGTCCCGCGAGCACGAGGTGCTGGTGCTGATCTCGCAAGGTCGGTCGGCTCCCGAGATCGCCGAGATGCTGTTCCTCAGCGTCACCACGGTCAAGACCCATCTCCAGCACATCTACGACAAGCTGGGTGCGTCCGATCGTGCGGCCGCCGTCGCCACGGCCGCTCGACGGGGCTTGTTGGACTGAGGATCCCGGGCCCCCCGTAGGAGCCCCCGAGCACCGGTCTCGCGGCATCCCTTCACCGGCCCGCCGACCCGTCGCCGGCGCGGCAGCGCCGGGTTCTGCCCTGCCCGGAGCCGCCCGCGCCCGCTCGTGCCGTCACTCCCGGCGACGGCCGAACCCGCGGCCCTGATCGTGCGATCGGAGGATGTCGGCGGCCCGGCCCGGCACCGCAGGATCACACCCAGAGCGGTCGCCGGTCGCCGAGGAACGGTCCTTCGAAAGGATTGCTGGAATGCGTGTCACTGTCGGGCACCTCGAGGAATTCCCCGCGGGGGCGCTCAAGCGCATCACCGTCGACGGCCTGCCTCCGCTGGTGATCGGAAACGCCGACGGAACGGTGTTCTGTCTCAAGGACGAATGCAACCACGGCGAGGCGAACCTGTCGGAGGGGGACCTCTGCGGCTTCGAGCTCCTGTGCCCGCTGCACTCCGGCTCGTTCGATGTGCGCTCGGGCAAGGCCATCAAGCGACCGGCGAAGCGCCCCCAAGTCCGTTTCGACGTCGAGATCGACGACGACGGGACGGTCCATGTCCGCTCCGATGAGGGCCCCGACGCAGCGCGTGACGAGGAAGTCGCGGTCCGCGTCACGGCCGGACGCCACGAGCTGTAACGACATTCGATCTGTGCAATCCGGAGAGAGGATCAACGATGACGACTACGGACGACACGCGGCTCGCCAACGAGCCGGACGTCATGGACGACGTGAAGAGGTGGAGCCGGCGCAACGCCGAGCTCGGCACCTCGCCGCTGACGACCGACCGGTTCATCTCGGAGGAGTGGTTCGAGCGGGAGCGCACCGAGCTGTTCGGTAAGAGCTGGATCAACCTGGGCAGCGTCCACGACCTCCAGGGAGCCAACTCCTTCTTCACCCGCGACATCGTCGTCCTCGACAAGCAGGTCGTGGTGACGATGGACGCCGACGGCGAGATCCGGGCGTTCCACAACGTCTGCTCCCACCGCGGCATGAAGCTGATGTGGGAGGACGCCGGCGTCTGCCCGAGCGCGATGGTGTGCCGCTTCCACGGATGGGCGTACGGCCAGGACGGCTCGGTGAAGTCGGTGCCGGACGAGGGCGAGTTCCACTTCGAGTCCCGCGCCGACATCGGCCTCGTGCCCATCCGCACCGAGGTGTGGAACGGGTTCGTCTTCGTGAACTTCGACGACTCGGGCACGACCACGCTCCGGGAGCACCTGGGCCCCCTGGGCGAGAAGTTCGAGAACTTCCCGTTCGACGTCCTGCGCCTCGCCTACCGCTACGACATCAGCGAGCGGGCGAACTGGAAGGTCGCGGTCGACGCGCAGAACGAGATCTACCACGTGCCGATGCTCGCTCCCGTGCACCGGTTCCTGGCGCAGGGTGCCTTCGCGTCGAACGACGACGGCTACACCAGGCTCCACGACTTCGCTCGCATGGGTCTCCACACTCGCTACACGTCGGTGTCGGAGGAGTACGAGGAGACGCCGTTCTCGCAGGCACTCATCGACGGCAACCCGGGGTGGGGCGCCGAGCAGCTCCTGCCGCTCGACGACCCGTTCGAGTTCCACGTCCTGTTCCCCAACATGGTGATGTCCTTCTTCGGGAACATGATGTTCACGTACAACTTCTGGCCGATCGACGTCAACCACGTCGTCTGGGAGATCCGGCTGCACTTCCCGGAGCCCGCGAACCTCGCGGACCTGGTCTCGCGGGAGTTCGGTGCCAAGCGATTCCGCGACCTCCTGTGCGAGGACAAGACGGGCCACGAGGCCATCCACCGCGGGTGCGAGTCCGAAGCGCGGCCGCACATCTTCCTCGGTGACCAAGAGGTCCAGATCCGCGCCTTCCACCGCAGTGTCGACGACTACCTGGAGGGCAAGCATGCCTGACGCGACCTACGTGTTCCCCGCCGGATTCGAGGAGCTCGCCGAGTTCTCGGACTGGTGCATCAGCAGGGACGAGGACCGGATCGCGAAGCGCCTGGACACCGCGTTCCCCGAGACGGTGGCCTTCTACGACGCCGTGCTGCCGCACGTCGCCAGGGCGATGTCGTACCTCTCGACGCGCCCCGTCGAGAACTGCTCGGTCGAGGACACCAACCTCGTCAACCTGCTCAAGACGATGGCGGAGATGGCGAACGCCGTCGAGATCTACCACCAGGGTGCGATCCCCGACGCGGGCGACCTCCGGCTCTACACGAGCAGCATCGACGCGGACCTCCTGGGCAGCGACACCCATGGGTGAACCGACCGGGTTCGCGTACGTCACCGGTGGGGGGTCCGGCATCGGGCGGGCAAGCGCCCTCGCGCTTGCCCGCCAGGGCCTGGCGGTGGTCGTCGCCGACCGGGCCGAGGACGACGCCTCGACCACGGTGGAGCTCATCCAGCGAGACGGCGGACAGGCGAGCCACGCCGTGGTCGACGTGACCTCGACCGCCGACCTGCAACGCTCGATCTCGCGCGGGATCGAGCTCTACGGTCCGCTGACCGCGGCCGTGAACAGCGCCGGCATCCAGGGCGACCTCGCTCCGGTCGCCGAGTGTCGTGAGTCCAACTGGGACGCCATCATCGGCGTCAACCTGACGGGCACGTTCCTGAGCATGCAAGCCGAGCTGGACGCGATGCTCCGCCACCGAGCCGGCTCGATCGTCAACGTGGCCTCCAACTTCGGCCTCGTCGGGCAGCGGGGGATGCCGGCCTACTGTGCGAGCAAGCACGGCGTCATCGGTCTCTCGAAGTCCGCGTCGCTCGACTATGCGGTCAGCAACGTCCGCGTCAACGTGGTCTGCCCCGGACCGATCGGGACGCCGTTGCTGGACAGCTTCGTCGGTGCGGACGGGGCGCACCTCCTCGACGCGATCAAGCAGTCCGTGCCCATGGGCCGGGTGGGAACCGCGGACGAGGTCGGCAACGCCATCGCCTGGCTCGCGAGCCCGGCCGCCTCCTACGTGACGGGTGCCGTCCTGACGGTCGACGGTGGTTACGTTGTCCCCTAGCCCCGGTGCGAGCATCGGCGGCGCGGGCCGATGAAGTCGACCAGTCGGAAGCTGCTGACCGTGGACGTCGTCGGCCGCGAACTGATCGCGCGAGACGTCGTCCAGCTGAGGGTGCAGCGGGCGGACGGAGCTGAGCTCCCCTCCTGGGCCCCGGGCGCGCACGTCGATGTCTACCTGCCCGGGATGCTGCGGCACTACTCGTTGTGCGGGGATCCCGCAGACCTGACCTCCTACGAGTTCGCCGTGCTCTTCGAGCCCGCCGGACGCGGTGGGTCCCGCTACGTGCACGAGCAGGTCCAGGTGGGCTCCCAGCTCCAGATCGCCCGGCCGCGCAACCACTTCAAGCTGGTCGACGCACCCGGATACGTGTTCGTCGCGGGCGGAATCGGCATCACGCCGATCCGCGCGATGGTGAGTGCGTGCGAGCGCTCGGGCAAGCCGTGGGTTCTCTACTACGGAGGCCGCCACGAGGACTCCATGGCGTACTTCGACGAGTTCTCGAAGCTCGGCTCCGCGCACCTGCTCCCTCAAGACATCCACGGGCTGCTCAACCTCTCGGCGATCCTGGCGGAGGCTCCGGACGGGTTCGCCATCTATTGCTGCGGGCCGGAAAGGCTCTTGCACGCGATCGAGGAAGCCGCCCTCGCGGTCGGTCGGATCGTCCACGTCGAACGCTTCGCGCCCGCGGTGGCGAAGCACCAGTTCAGCGACCGGCCGGTCACGGTCGTGTGCGCGGAGAGTGGGCAGACGGTCCAGGTCGGTGCTCAGGTCACCGTCCTCGACGCGCTCATCGCCGCAGGCGTCGACGTGAACTACGACTGCCGGGACGGGACCTGCGGGACGTGTGAGCTCGAGGTCGTGGAGGGCGATCCGGAGCACCGGGACGCCATCCTCTCGCTCCGAGATCGCCTCTCGGGACGGGTGATGTACCCCTGCGTATCGAGAGCGAGAGGTGATCGTCTGATTCTCGACGTATAGGCGTGCGTCGTACTCGGAGCAGTACTTCCACAGCCTGGGCACACGTGGCGGAGCGCAGTCGAGCTGAACGGACCACAGGCCCCACACACATCGGAGAAATGCCCAGCTGTGCTCGGAAAGTGGGCTCGTTCAAGGAGATTGAAGAATGCAGTGGAAAACACTTGTGGCAGCGGGCACCGCGGTGGCCGCACTCTGTCTCGCCGGCTGCGGCGCGTCCAACGGCGCGGACAAGCCGTCGTCGAGCGAGCCCAGCGCGGACTGGTTCCCGACCGCGGTCACCGTCTGGCCGAAGCAGGGATTCGACTCTGAGGGTGTCGAGCAGGAGTACTCCCCGACCGACGACGTCAGCAAGGCCTGGAACATCTGTGCTTCGTTCCCGCACCTGGCCGACGCGTACTGGCTGGCAGCCGACTACGGCGTGATCCAGGAAGCCGAGCGCGCGGGTGTGAACATGGACGTCCTCGAGGCCGGCGGTTACGGCAACCTCGACAAGCAGATCCAGCAGATCGAGGACTGCGCCCAGAACAGCGACGCGGTCATCATCGGTGCCATCTCGACGGACGGCCTCAACCCGACCATCGAGAAGCTCAAGGCGGACGGCAAGGTCGTCATCGACTTCATCAACGGCGTCTCGTCCCCCGACACCACCGCACAGAGCCTCGTCTCGTACCGGGAGATCGCCTCCCAGACCGCGCAGTACCTCCTCGACACGTCCGACGGAGAGGCCGTGACCGTGGCGTGGTTCCCCGGCCCGAAGGGCGCCGGCTTCGCCGAGGAGGCGAACAAGGGCTTCACGGAGACGCTCGCGGGCACGAACGTCGAGGTCGTCAACACGCAGTGGGGCAACACCGACAAGGACTCGCAGTCGAAGCTCATCGAGGACGCCCTCGCCGCGAACCCCGACCTCGACTACATCGCCGGCAACGCCCCCGCGGCCGAGGCGGCGGGCCCGATCCTGCGGGACCGGGACCTCACCGACTCCATCGGGGTCCTGTCGTACTACATGACGCCGGGCACCTACTCCGGGATCCAGACCGGGAGCGTGCTCGCCTCCGCGGCCGACCCCGCTGTGCTCACGTCGCGAATCGCCACGGACCTCGCCATCCGGGCCCTGGAGAAGCAGGACTTCGACCTGCACGTCGCTCCGGCGCTGCAGGTGATCGACAAGGCCGCACTCGAGTCGTGGGACTCGACCACCACGCTCGCGCCGACGGACTGGAGCGCCGAGTTCTCCTACTCCGCCAACTAGCCGCCCAGCCAGGTGGGGCGACGCGCAGGCGCGTCGCCCCACCGAGGGCAAGGCAGGAGCTCACGTCATGACCCATCAGATTCCGGCGCTCGAGATGACGGGCATCTCGAAGCGGTTCCCAGGTGTCGTCGCGCTCGACGCGGTCGACTTCCAGCTGTTGCAAGGCGAGACCCACGTCCTCTTCGGAGAGAACGGCGCGGGGAAGTCGACGCTGATCTCGATCATGGCCGGGGCCGCGAGCTCCGACTCCGGGACGGTGCGCCTCGCCGGGCGAGAGACCTCGCTCCGGAACGTCGCGGACGCACGCCGCCTCGGCGTCAGTGCGGTGTTCCAGGAGTTCTCCCTCGCCCCCACCCTGTCCGTCGCCGAGAACGTCGTGATGGGTGAGCAGCCGTCCCGCGCAGGCGTCGTGAGCCACCGCGCGGTCCGGGAGCTCGCGCACCGGCGACTGGGCGAGCTGGGCTTCGAGATCCCGCTCGACGCCCCGGTCGAGACGCTCACCCGCGCCGAGCAGCAGATGGTGGAGATCGCGAAGGCGTTCCGATCAGACCTCAAGGTCCTCATCCTGGACGAGCCCACCGCGTCGCTCAACGACACCGAGTGCGAGCGGCTCTACGAGCTCGTCGGGGACCTGAACCGCCGCGGCGTCGGCGTCGTCTATGTCACCCACCGCATGGGCGAGATCAGGCGGCTGGCCGACCGGGTCACCGTGCTTCGCGACGGACGGTACGTCACGACGGTGCCGGGGACGACGTCCTCGGAGGAGCTGATCCGCCTGATGACCGGACGGGTCATGGACCAGATCTACCCGACGATCCCCCCGCCGACGTCGACGGTCGCCCTCAGCGCCGTCGGCCTCACGACCCGCGACCAGGCGGTGTCCGACGCGTCCTTCGAGGTCCGCAAGGGCGAGATCGTCGGCTTCGCAGGTCTGATGGGCTCGGGCAAGTCGCATGCGGCGCGCGCCTGTGCCGGAGTCGAGCGCCTGGCGGCGGGCCATCTCGAGCTGCACGGCAGGCGCGTCACCGGTGCGTCGGTCGCCCAGTCCTTGAGGAACCGCGTCGTCTATCTCCCGCCGGACCGGAAGAGCGAGGGCCTCCTGCTCAACCGACCCCTCCGTGAGTCCGTGTCGCTTCCGTGGCTGGGTCGCTACTCGTGGGCGCGCACGCTGGTCCGGAGACGGAGTGAGCAGCGCGACGTGGCCGACGTGCTGCGGATGATGAAGCTGTCGCCGCCGGACCCCGACCGGAACGCCGAGGCGTACTCCGGAGGCAACCAGCAGAAGGCGCTGCTGGGCCGGGCCCTGCTCCGAGAGTGCGAGGTCCTCCTCCTCGACGAACCGACCGTCGGCGTCGACGTGGGCGCCCGCGTCTCCATCTACCAGCGCGTGGCCGACATCGCCGAAGGCGGCGCCGGCGTCGTGATCGTCTCGTCGGACCTTCCGGAGGTGCTCCACCTGTGTCATCGGGTCTACGTCTTCTGCCAGGGACGGATCACGGCCCACCTCCAAGGCGACGAAATCAACGAAGAAAGGGTGCTGCAGCACATGATGCACTGGGATGAGACGGAGGCAGTCGGATGACCGATGTCGTAGTCGAGACGAAGCCGGCCGCCGCTCGCAAGCGCCGGGTGAACGTGACCGGGGCCGCGGCGCGCGTGTTCGCGCGGGTCGGAGCCCTGCCCATCCTGCTCGCGATCGCGGTCGTCGTGTTCGCGATGCTCTCGCCGAACTTCCTGACCGTCGACAACCTGCAGTCGGCGCTTCGCCAGAACGCCTACATTGCGATCATCGTCCTCGCCCAGTTCGTGGTGCTCGTCGCCGGTGGTTTCGATCTCTCGGTCGGTTCCATCACCGCGCTCGTGTCCGTCGCCAGCGCAACGGCGATGTCCGATCGTCTGGCGGCCGGCTCCAGCCCGGCTGAAGCCATCGTGATCGGCCTCCTGATCGGGCTCCTGGTCGGGCTGGGTGCCGGTGCAGTGAATGCGGTCGGCATCGGCATGTTGAAGATCAACCCGTTCATCATGACGCTGGCGACCGCGTCGATCTTCGCCGGGCTCGCCCTGAAGGTGACGGCGGGCGTGCCGGTGAGTGGTCTGCCGGCCGACTTCAGCGACGTGTTCGGGTACTCGAGCTGGTGGGGGGTGTCCACGCCCATCTGGATCGCAATCGCCGCTGCCGTGGTTCTCTGGGCGCTGCTGCGCTGGACCAGGCCCGGTCGGAACCTGTACGCCGTGGGTTCGAACCCCAACGCCGCCCGGTTGTCGGGGATCAGCCCCGGCCGGACGATGGCACTGGCCTACATGACCTCGGGTGTCCTGGTGGCGGTGGGTGCTCTGCTGCTCACGGCGCGGCTGCAGACGGGCGAGTCCAACATCGGCGCCGACCTGCCGTTGCTCTCGATCGCTGCAGCGGTCATCGGCGGCGTGAGCCTGCGAGGCGGTTCCGGGAACGTGCTCAACGCGGTGCTCGGCGCCGTCCTGCTGGGCCTGGTCACCAACGGGATGAACCTCGCGAGGATCGAGTCCTACTACGAGATGATCGTGCTCGGCGTGGTGCTGGCCGTCGCCGTCCTCGCCGATCGCCTGCGGGGCAGGGTGGCCGCGGCCATCAACGCGGGACGGGTCTGACCCGTGCCGGCACCGTCGCCGCGCGCGACCACCGGGCACCCGCGGGGGTCACGCACGTACGTGGTGCGCGATCGGGAGGTACTCCGTGAGCGCTGCCTCCTGGTGATCGAGGACTGCACGGGTGGCCGCGAGAGCCTCGTCGTCCGGGCGACCCCGGATCCGTCAGGCGCGGGCCGACTGCACCGGGCCGGGCTCCGTCCGATGGCGGTCAAGCTGGAGCTCGACGGGCCGAGGCTCTCGGCCAGCTGCGTGGTGCGTTCCAGCGACGGACCGGTGCGGGTCGCGATCACCGAGGCCACGGCGCTCGCGCTCTGCTGCCTCGAGGGCCGCCACACGGTCCTGGTCCGGCGCGGCCCGGCTGACGACGTTCGCGGAGCTGCGATCAGGTCCGCCTGACCGCGTGCACCCGCTCGACCGAGCCCGCCTTGAGCCGCTCGGCCTCCACGACGTCGAACCCGGCGGCCTCGACCAGCGGCAGCTGACGGCGGGTGAAGTACTCGCCGGCGGTGCGCCCGGTGGCCTGCTCGAGCAGCCACTGCGCGGCGTACACCGGCGGCCAGGTGCTGCGCACGTGGTCGAGCAGCAGCAGCCGGCCGCCGGGGACCAGCACCCGGTGCATCTCGGCGAGCGCCCGCGCCGGGTCGGGGATCGTGCACAGCCCCAGGCAGCAGACGACGGTGTCGAACGACGCGTCGGCGAACGGCAGCGCGTGGGCGTCGCCCTCGCGGAGGTCGGCGGCGACACCCTGCTGCTCGGCCCGGGACCGGGCGATCGCCAGCATCTCGGGGCTGAGCTCGACGCCGGTGACGGTCACACCGTCCGGGTAGTGCTGCAGGTTGAGGCCGGTGCCGACCGCGACCTCGAGGACCCGGCCGGTCGCCCGGGACGTCAGCCACTGCCGGCCGCCGGCGAACCAGACGCGGTCGAAGAACGCGATCTGCCGGTCGTAGGCCGGCGCCGCCTTGTCCCACACCCGCCGCTGCCGGGCGGTCCGGTCGTCGCGGGTCATGCCGCGCACTCCTCCAGCCGCCGCGCGACCGCGGCGCGCGCCTGGTCGTAGACCTCGAAGGTGCCGATCAGCAGCGAGCGCAGGTTGGCGGAGTCCAGGTACGCCGCGAGGTCGAACGCGAGCTGCTCGGGATCGACGTCGGACCTGACTTCGCCGGACTCCTGCGCCTCGCCGATGGTCCGCGCGATCAGCGCCAGCCACTCCGCGTCGACCGCGGCGAGGGCGTCGTGCACGGCCCCCGGCCGGGCCGCGAACTCGTGGGTCGCGCGGGCGAAGAAGCAGCCGCCCGGGAACTTCCGGTCGCTGGAGTACTCCAGCCACGCGTCGAGCAGGGCGCGCAGCCGCCCGAGTCCGGGCGGCTGCCGCAGCGCGGGCTCGATGACGGTCTGCGCGAAGATCGCGCGGGCCGCGCGCACGGTCGCGAGCTGCAGCTCCTCCTTGCTGCCGAAGTGGGCGATCAGCCCGCTCTTGCTCATCGAGAGGTCGGTCGCGAGCCGCCCGATCGACAGGCCCTCGAGCCCGTCGACCGACGCGACGTCGACCGCGCGGCCCAGCACCAGCCGGCGGGTGCGGTCCCCCCGCCGGATCCGGCCGTCGGCGGTGCCGGCAGGGTCGGTCAGCTGCTCGCTCATCGGTCTCCAGCGTAGTGGGGCAATCGGCTTGACAGGACAAAAAAATAGTACGACCGTTCGTATTATGACGCAGATCCAGAACCGCCCGGAGGTCCGGGCTCCCCATGCCCGGATCGGGGCGGTCCTCACCGGCACGGCCCGCGTCTCGCCGCGGCTCGCCGGCCGGCTCGCCCTCGAGCTGTGGCGCCGGCCGGGACGACCCGCCGCGGTCCGCGCCTCCGAGCGGGCGGTCCACGAGGCCGCGACCCGGTCGTCCGTCGACCACCGCGGCCGGGTGACCGTCTACGCCTGGGGCGACGGCGACCGACCCGTCCTGCTGGTCCACGGCTGGGGCGCGCGGGCGTCCCGGTACGCCGAGCTGGTGAGCGCGTTGCTCGACCGCGGCTACAGCCCGGTGGCGTACGACGCCTGGGCGCACGGGTCGAGCCCGGGGCCGGTGCGCACGATCCTCGACCACCAGGTGGTCATCGCCGCGCTCGCCGAGCGGTACGGCGGGTTCGTCGGCGTGGTCGCGCACTCGTTCGGCGTCCCGGTCGCGCTGCACGCGGTACCGGCGGGCCGGGTGGTCGCGATCAGCGGGATGGCCGACTTCGGGCAGGTGACCGACGGGTTCTGCGCCGGGCTCGGCGCCGACCAGCGGGTCAACACCCAGCTGCGGCGGGCCATCGAGCGCCGGTACTTCGACGGCGACGCGGGCATCTGGGAGCGGTTCTCCGCGCACCCGGCACCGGGTCGCGAGCTGCTGGTCCTGCACGACACCGACGACCGCGTCGTCGACGCCCGCCAGGCCGACCTGCTCGCCGCCACCGGAGCGGAGGTCATCCGCACCAGCGGCCTCGGGCACTCGCGGATCCTCGCCGATCCCGCCGTCGTCGCCGCCGTCGTCGCGTTCCTGGACCGGCCATGACGCTGCTGCTCCGCCCCGCCGGCCCCGCCGACGTCGCGCACGTCGACGCCCTGCTGCGCGGCCTGAGCGCGGACTCGGCGTACCTGCGCTTCCAGACCGGGATCGGGACGCCGAGCCCGAAGCTGGTCCGCGCGCTGCTCCCGGAGCAGGGCGCGCTGCTCGGGTTCGTCGACGGCGAGGTGGCCGCGCACGGGCTGTGGGTGCGGTCGGGGAGGGCCGCGGAGATCGCCCTCGTGGTCGCCGACGCCCACCAGCGTCGGGGGATCGGCACCGCGGTCGCCGAGGCGCTGATCGCCGACGCGGCGGCGCACGGGATCGCCCGGATCGAGGCCTTCAGCGGCGCCGGCAACGGGGCGGTCGCGCGGATGGTCGGCCGGCAGGCGCCGCACGCGCTGCGGGTGCTCGACGGGTCGAGCGTCACCTACACGTTCTCGACTCTGGTGTCGGGCGGCGGCTCAGTCGGGGGCGAGCACGGCGAGGTCGCGCTCCGCGAACTCCCGGTGCAGCCACTCCTCGTTCAGGATCGCGCCGAGCGCGCGCCGGACCGGGTAGCCCTGTGACTCCGGGTACCCGGGTTCCAGCACCGGCTCGGTCGTCTCGTCGAGGCGGTCGTCGGTGAGCGTGGCCAGCACCTCGCGGACGACCGCGAACCGCGACTCCCGCACCGCGAGCACCTCGTCGAGCGACGGCCGCGCGTCCGGGTCGTTCGGTACGCCGGGCAGCGGCGGCATCTCGGTGTGCGGCAGGCCGAGCGGGTGGTACGGCCGGGGCTCGCCGAGCACCACGCGCAGCACCCACGCGTCGGTGGCGAACACCAGGTGCCGCAGCGTCTCGATGAACGACCACTCGTCGCGCACCCGCTCGTGCAGCAGCTCCTCGGGCAGCTCCCGCGCCCGCGCGACGGTCGCCGCCCAGCGCCGCTCGGTCATCTCCCACCCGGCGCGGAACCCGTCGGCGGTGGTCGGCCGGCTGAGCACCCGGTCGGGGTCGCGCCGGTCGAGCTCGGCCTCGACCAGCGGGCCGACGTCGACGCCGTTGACCGTCAGGCCGATCACCGCGCCGTCGAGGTCGACGTTCTCGAGCCAGACGCCGCGCATCACGACGTCGCGCAGGTAGACGTTGCGCCACCAGGAGCCGGCCAGGTCCACCTCCTCGAACCGGGCGCCGGTCAGGTCCCGGCGGTAGAACTCCTCGGTCACGGCCGCCACTCCTCGTCGTCGTGCGCGAACACCACCCGCCGCGGGTCGAACTCCAGCAGCCGGGCCAGCCACGCCGGCTGGTCGGGCGCGGTCCGGTCGGCCGCCCACAGATCGGCGCTGTCGTGGGACTGCCCGGCGAGCACGACCGATCCGTCGTCGCACTCGACGACCAGCGACTGGTGGCCGTCGACGTGGCCCGGCGTCGGGATCACGTGCAGCCCCGGCAGGGGCGACGCCTCGCCGTCGAGCGGCTCGAACGCGGTGCCGTCCAGGAGGTGCTCGAAGGTGTAGTCACCCGCCCGCGCGGTCGCCAGCTCGGTGCGCTGCGCGAGCACCGGCGTCGCGCCGAGCAGCGGGTTGCCGCCGCAGTGGTCGAAGTGCAGGTGGCAGTTGGCGACCAGCATCAGGTCGTCGAGCGCGACGCCCACCCGGCCCAGTGCGTCGCGCAGGTCGATGCGCCGCGGCTGGTACCAGGCCTCGGTCTCGTCGTCGCCGCGGCCCATCCCGGTGTCGAGCAGCACCAGCCCCGCGTCGTGGCGGACGAGGTAGCCGTTGACGACCTCGCCCCGCGGCGCGCCGCCGGTCTCCTCGGTCGGCCGGGTGAAGGTGCCGAGCGGGATCCGGACGACGTCATCGACGCGCACGCCACTCATCCTCCAGCAGCGCGTAGCCCATCCCGTCCAGCCAGCCCCGGTCGCGGTGCAGCGAGTCGCGGACGTTGTACTCCTCGCGGCGCATGCCGACCCGCTCCATCAGCCGCCACGACGCGGTGTTGTCGGCGAAGCAGAGCGCCTTCACCCGCCGCAGCCCGAGGTGCGCGAAGCAGATCTCGAGCAGTGCGGTCACCGCCTCGGTGCCGATCCCGCGGCCGGCGTACGACGGTGCGACGACCCAGCCGAGCTCGGCCTGGGTCCCCTGGGCGCGCTCGGCGACCTCGGCCTGCGCCCACGGGTCCTCGACGCGCAGCATCAGGTCGCCGACGACCTCGCCGTCCATCTCGACCACCAGCGTGGTCGCGAGCCGCTCCTCGCCGAGGAACACCGCGGCGTACTCCTCGCGGTCCGAGATCCGGTGGGTCAGCCACTCCGACACCGACGGCTCCCGGCGGAACGCCCACGTCGCGTCCAGGTCGCCGGGGGTGGCGGGCCGGATCGCGAGGCGCTCGGTGCGGATCGGCCACGGTACGGCGGTCAGGTCCTGCGGCACCGCCCCATTGTGGGCTACCTGCGCCGGTCCGCGCAGGTGTCCTTGTAGGTCCCGAGCGCGGGCGCCGGCGCCTGGGTGGACTTGTCGTTCGGCTTGCGCAGCGTCCAGTAGCGCAGCCAGTCCATCTGCATCCGCGCCTTGTTCATCCGCTTGCCGTCCTCGGCCTGCATCGTGAACCGCACCGCGAACGGCACGCCGGTCAGGGCGTCCTTGCGCTTCTCGGTGCTGACCACGTGGGCGTCGACGAACCACGAGATGCGCTTGCGGGTCACCTCGACCGCGAACGTGTGCCACTGGTCGTTCCGCAGCCCCATGCCCTTGCGCATGATGTAGCGGTTGTCCGGGCGGCTGCGGATGTAGTGGCTGACCATCGTCTTGTTCGGCGTGTACGCCTCGAGCGCGATGTTGTTCGCGCCGCAGTACTCCGGGCGCTTGCCGGCCGGCACCAGCTCGGTCAGCACCCGGTAGTTCTGGTGGCCGTGGCCGTACTGCCGCGACCGCAGCCGGATCTCCCAGCGGCCGACCTCGTGGCCCTTGGTGATCTGGGTGGCGCTGACGGTGCCGCGCCGGGCGGTGTTCAGGGTCAGCATCCCGTGCTGGTTGCGCACCGCGCCCGGACCCTTGACCCGCCATTGGCTGTGCTTGAGCGGCCCGACGAACCGGTAGTCGACCGGCGCCTTGCCCCAGCCGTACTCGCTGCCCGCGTGCACCGGGCCCGGCGGCTGCGCGTGGTGCGCCTGGGCCGGGGCGGCCAGGGTGGCGGCGGTGGCGGCGACCGCGAGGGTCGCGAGGGTGCGGCGGAGGCGGTGCGTCGAGCTCATGGTCGCCCAAGGTATGTCGACCCACCGCGGTGCCGTCAAACCGACGGTGCGGGTGTGAAGTCGTGGTGCTGAGGGGGCGACGCGGCGCCGGATCAGGAGTCGAACCCGAGTCCGGCGCGGTCGAGGGTGCGCAGGAAGAGGTTGCGCCGGCCCTGCCGGTGGTCCGCGCGGTCGAGCGACCAGCGGGTGAGCGCGATGCCGGCGTCCGCGACCGGCGACGGCGGGAACGGCAGCGGGGTGCGGCGCACCATCTCCAGCCGGGTGCGGTCGGTGTCCAGGCCGGACAGCCGGTCCAGCATCACCTCCGCGGCGAACCGGGTCGCGCCGACGCCGAGCCCGGTGAAGCCCGCGGCGTACGCCACCCGGCCGCGGGCGGCGAGCCCGTGGAACGCCGCGAACCGGGTCGAGGTGTCGATGGCGCCGGCCCAGCGGTGGCTGAAGCGGACGCCCTCCAGCTGCGGGAAGACGGTGAGGAAGTGCGCGGCGAGCCGGCGGTACGACGCGGGCCGCTCCTCGTGCGCGGGGTCGACGCGGCGCCGGTGGATCGCGTCGTACCCGCCCCAGAGGATCCGGTCGTCGGCGGTGAGCCGGGAGTAGTGGAACTGGTTGGCGAGGTCGCCGAGGCCCTGCCGGTTCGCCCAGCCGATCGAGTCGAGCTGGGCGCGCGTCAGCGGCTCGGTCATCAGCACGTAGTCGTAGACCGGCACGGTCAGCAGCCGGGTGCGGCGCAGCAGCGACGGGAACACGTTGGTCGCCAGCGCGACCCGGTCGCTGGTGACGGTGCCGCCGGTGGTCCGGAGCGTGGTGCCGTCCAGCCCGGTCACGGTGGTGCCCTCGTGGATCTCCACGCCGAGGTCGGTCGCCACGCGGGCGAGCTCGCGGGCCAGCCGGGCCGGGTGCACGAGCGCGCAGTCGTCGCGGTCCCAGGCGCCGGCGAGGAAGACCGGGCTGTCGATCTCCGCCCGGACCGCGGCGGTGTCGAGGAACCCGGGCTCGTCCCGCAGCCAGTCGACCTGGTGCTCCTCGACCGCGACCGAGAGCATGCCCGTGCGCTCGAACTGGCAGTCGAGGCCGAGCTCACGGACGTCGGCCTCCAGCGCGTCGAGGTTGGCGCGGCCGAGCCGCTCGAGCTCGTCGTACTCGTCGGGCCAGCGGCGCCGGCCGTTCTCCGCGCCGTGGGTCAGGCTGGCCTCGCAGAAGCCGCCGTTGCGCCCGGACGCCGCCCAGCCGACCGACCGGGCCTCCAGCAGCACGACCCGGGCGCCGGGGTTGCGGCGCTTGGCGAGCAGCGCGGTCCACAGCCCGCAGTAGCCGCCGCCGACCACGGTGAGGTCGGCGACGGCGTCGGCGGTCAGGGCGTCGTACGTCGTGCCGGGCGCGTCCTCGAGCCAGAAGACGCCGTGCCGGCTCGGGGCCAGGGCGGCGTCGACCGCGGCCTGGGCCGGCGCCAGTCGCTCGTAGACGGTCCGGTGTCTGCCCCTAGGCCCGGGCATGCTGGTCGCCGGCCTTGAGCGCGTCGTCGAGGATCGCGAGCCCCTCGCGCGCCTCCTCGTCGCTCATCGTGCACGGCGGCACCAGGTGGATCCGGTTGGTGTTCGAGAACGGCAGCACGCCGGCGGCCTTGCAGGCGGCGACCACGTCGTTGAGGCCGGCCGGGGACAGCATCGCCCTGGTCTCCCGGTCGGTCACCAGGTCGACCGCCCAGAACGCGCCGACGCCGCGGACCTCGCCGACGCACGCGTGCCGCTCGGCGATCTCGCGCAGCCCGGGGCCGAAGACCTCGCGGCCGAGGCGCTCGGCGTTCTCGACGATGCCCTCGTCGCGCATGGTGTTGATCGTCGCGACCGCCGCGGCGGTGGCCAGCGGGTGGCCGGAGTAGGTGAGGCCGCCGGGGTAGGGGCGGTGCGCGAAGGTCTCCGCGATCGGGTCGCTGATGATCACGCCGCCGAGCGGGACGTAGCCGGAGTTCACGCCCTTGGCGAACGTGATCAGGTCGGGCACCACGTCGTACAGGTCGAGCGCCAGCCAGGACCCGGCGCGGCCGAAGCCGGCCATCACCTCGTCGAGGATCATCACGATGCCGTGCCGGTCGCACAGCTCCCGGACGCCCGCGAGGTAGCCCGGCGGCGGCGCGAAGATGCCGGCGGTGCCCGGGATCGTCTCGAGGATGATCGCCGCGATCGTGTCGGGCCCCTCGGCCTCGATCGTCCGCGCCAGGTGGTGCAGCGCGCGCTCGCACTCCTCGGCCTCGGTGGTGGCGTGGAACTCCGAGCGGTAGAGGAACGGGCCGAAGAAGTGCACGGTCCCGGTGGTGGCGGTGTCGTTGGCGAAGCGCCGCGGGTCGCCGGTCATGTTGATCGCCGTCTGGGTGCCGCCGTGGTAGCTGCGGTACGTCGACAGCACCTTGAACCGCCCGGTGTGCAGCCGCGCCATGCGGACGGCGTGCTCGTTGGCGTCGGCGCCGCCGTTGGTGAAGAAGACCTTCTCGAACCCGGCGGGGGCGATCTCGCTGATCAGCCGCGCGGCCTCGGAGCGCTCGGCGTTCGCGAACTGCGGCGCGATCGTGCACAGCCGGTCGGCCTGCTCCTTGATCGCCGCGACCACCCGCGGGTGCTGGTGGCCGATGTTGGTGAAGACCAGCTGGCTGGAGAAGTCGAGGTAGCGGCGGTCCTCGTCGTCCCACACGTAGGAGCCGCGGGCGGCGGTGATCACCATCGGCGTGATCTCGGCCTGCGCGGACCAGGAGTGGAAGACGTGCTTGCGGTCCAGCTCGTAGGCGGTGCTCATCGCAGGTCCTCTCAGTGGTTCTTGGGGAAGGCGAGCTCGAGGCCGCCGGCGGTCGCGGGGTCCGGCCACCGCGTGGTGACGACCTTGCCACGGGTGAAGAAATGCACGCCCTCGGTGCCGTGCGCGTGGGTGTCGCCGAACAGCGACGCCTTCCACCCGCCGAAGGAGTAGTAGGCCATCGGCACCGGGATCGGCACGTTGATGCCGATCATGCCGACCTGCACGTCGGTCTCGAACGCGCGGGCGGCGCCGCCGTTGCTGGTGAAGATCGCGGTTCCGTTGCCGTACCTGTTGGCGTTCACCAGGTCCAGCGCCTCCTGGTAGGTGTCCGCGCGGACCACGCTGAGCACCGGGCCGAAGATCTCGTCGGTGTAGACGCTCATGTCCGGGCGCACGTGGTCGAGCAGCGTCGGGCCGAGCCAGAAGCCGTCGGCCTCCCCGTCGGCCCGCACCTGCCGGCCGTCGACGACCAGGGTCGCGCCCTCACGCTCCCCGGCGTCGACGTACGACGCCACCTTGTCGCGGTGCGCGCCGGTGACCAGCGGACCCATGTCGGTGTCCTTGGCGCCGTCGCCGATCCTCAGCGTGGCGGTGCGCTCGGCGATCTTCTGGACCAGGGCGTCGCCGGTGTCGCCGACGGCGACGACGACGCTGATCGCCATGCAGCGCTCGCCGGCCGAGCCGAAGCCCGCGCTGACGGCGGCGTCGGCGGCCAGGTCGAGGTCGGCGTCGGGGAGGACCACCATGTGGTTCTTGGCGCCGCCGAGGGCCTGGACCCGCTTGCCGGCGCGGCTGGCACGCTCGTAGACGTACTCGGCGATCGGGGTGGAGCCGACGAAGCTGATCGAGGCGACGTCCGGGTGGTCGAGCAGCCCGTCGACCGCGACCTTGTCGCCCTGGAGCACGGTGAAGACGCCGTCGGGCAGCCCGGCCTCCTTCCAGAGCTCGGCCAGCCAGATCGAGGCGGACGGGTCCTTCTCGCTGGGCTTGAGCACGACCGCGTTGCCGGCGGCGATCGCGATCGGGAAGAACCACATCGGGACCATCGCCGGGAAGTTGAACGGGCTGATGATGCCGACCACGCCGAGCGGCTGGCGGATGCTCTTCACGTCGACGCCGCTGGAGACCTGCGGGGAGTTGCCGCCCTTGAGCAGGTGCGGGATGCCGCAGGCGAACTCCACGACCTCCTGGCCGCGGGCCACCTCGCCGAGCGCGTCGGAGTGCACCTTGCCGTGCTCGCTGGTGATGATCCGGGCCAGCTCCTCCTTGCGCTCGTTGAGCAGCTCGCGGAACCGGAACACCACCTGGGTGCGGGCGCTCACCGAGGTCGCGCCCCAGTCGAGGCTCGCCTTCTTGGCCGAGGCGACCGCGGCCTCGATCTCCTCCGGCCCGGCGAACGCGACCTGGCCGGTCACCCGGCCGGTGGCGGGGTTGGTCACGTCGCCCCGGCGGTCGCTGCTCCCGGGGTGGGCCCGGCCGTCGATCCAGTGGCCGATGGTCTGCGGAGTGGTCTGCATGTCCCCATCGTGGCCGCGCAATTGCGCGGCGGCGAGGGACGATCTGTCTGCGCGGCCCCGACGGATGCGACACTGTGTCGCATGCCGGTGACCGTGCGCGAAGCGATTGCGCTGCCCGCGCTCGCCGCGGGCGACCCGGTGGTGCTCGGCGGCGAGGCCGGGCTGGACGGCGTGCTGCGGTGGGTGCACGTCTCGGAGGTCCGCGACGTGGGGCGGCTGCTGTCCGGCGACGAGCTGGTGCTGACGACCGGCCTCGGGATGGCGGCCTCGGCCGAGGCCGCCGACGAGTTCGTGCGGCAGCTGGTCGAGGTCGGCGCCGCCGGGCTGGTGATCGAGCTGGGCGCGGCGTACCCCTCGGTGCCGGAGCCGGCGCTGCGGCGCGCGCGGCAGGCGGGCTTCCCGCTGGTGGTGCTGAACCGGCCGGTGCGGTTCGTCGACGTGACCGAGGCCGTGCACCGGGCGATCGTGGCCGAGCAGTTCGAGGAGGTGCGGTTCGCCGGCGACGTGCACGAGACGTTCACCGCGCTCGGCCTGGACCGGGCGCCGATGGCGCGGCTGGTCGAGGCGGCCGCGGACCTGGCCGGCAGCTCGGTGGTGCTCGAGGACCTGTCGCGGCGGGTGCTGGTGCCGGCCGCGCGGGACGAGCCGGTCGACCGGCTGCTCACCGACTGGGAGCGGCGGTCGCGGCTGACACCGTTCCCGCGCGGCGCCGAGGCGGGCGGCCCGGAGGGCTGGCTGACCACGCCGGTCGGGATCCAGGGCGGCGCCTGGGCGCGGCTGGTCGTGACCGCGCCGCGCGACGGCGCGCGGGCCCGGCTGGTCGCGGAGCGGGCGGCGCAGGCGCTCGAGCTGGGGCGGATGATCGAGCGGGACGAGACGTCGATCCAGCTGCGCGTGCACGGTGGCTTCCTGCTCGACCTGCTCGACGGCCGGCTCGGCAGCGAGGGCGTGGCCGCCGCGCGGCTGCGCGCGCTCGGCGTACCCACGTCGGCGGCGTACGTCGGCGCGGTCGCCCGGCTGCGCACCGAGGCGCCCGTGGAGCGGCTGGTCGCCGCACTCGGCGAGGTGCCCGGGCTGGTCGGCGTGCTGGACGCGGTGCACGTCGGGCTGTTGGTCCCCGCCGCGACCGACCTGGACGGGGTCGCCCGGTCGCTGGGGGACGACGCGGTGCTGGCCGCCGGGCACGTCGTCAGCGGGGTGCTCGCCGCCGCGACCTCGCTGCGCTCGGCCCGCGCGGTCGCCGACGTCGCGGTGACGATGCCGCCGGTCGGCGGCTGCGTCCGCCAGGCCGACATCCGGCTCCCGGGCCTGCTGATGTCGCTGCGCGAGGACGCTCGGCTCCAGGAGTTCGCCGAGTCCGAGCTGGGGGCGCTCCTCGAGCACGAGGCCCGGTACGGCGGCGGCCTGGTCGACCTGCTGCGGCAGTTCCTCGCCGTCGGCGGCAACAAGACCGAGCTGGCCCGGGTCGCGCACCGCAACCGCACCTCGCTGTACCCCGCGCTGCGCCGCCTGGAGGAGCTGGTGGGCCACCCCCTCGACGACCCCGCCTCGCGGCTGTCGCTCGGCGTCGCGCTGCTCGCCTACGACCAGGCCCGCCAGCTGTAACGCGGTGTTGGTGCGACTAGGAACCCGCTGCAACGGGTTCATAGACGCGCTAACACCGCGTTACATGCGGCGGCGGCCTACTCGGTGGCGGCGAGCGTCGCCCCGAGCCCGATCATCATCACGCCGCCGGCGACGCCGAGCGTGTCGAGCCGGGTGGGGCGGCGGGCGAACCAGTCCCGGGCCCGCGCCGCGGCCAGCGCCCACACCGAGTCCGAGCAGGCGGCCATCACGCCGAAGACGAGGCCGAGCAGCGCGAGCTGGAGGCCGGTGTGCCCGGCGGGCTCGTTGACGAACTGCGGCAGGAACGCCACGAAGAACACGATCGTCTTCGGGTTCGTCAGGCCGACCGTGAAGCCGATCCGCAGCGAGCGCAGCGCCGAGGCGCGGGCGACCGTGAGGTGGTCGACGGCGGCCAGCGCGGCCCGGGCGTCGGCGCGGTGCCGGATCGCCTGGACGCCGAGCCAGATCACGTACGCCGCGCCGCACACCTTCAGCACCAGGTACGCCTCCGCGCTCGCGGCCACGACGGCCCCCAGCCCGACCGCCACGAACATCACCTGCGTGGTCACGCCGATCGCGTTGCCGACCACCGACAGCAGCGCATCGCGGCGGCCGACCGTGAGGGCCCGGCCGATCGTGAACAGCAGGCTCGGGCCCGGGACCTGGATGAAGAGCGCGCTCGCCACCACGAAGGCGAGCCACTGGCTGGTCGTCGGCACCGGACCATTCTGCGGCCGGCGGCGGCGCGTCGGCGACACTGTGTCCCGTGGTGAGCATCCGGCGCGAGATCCAGGGAGCCATCTACCGGGCCGGCGTCTTCGGCCACCGGCCGGTCGTGCCGGTCGAGCCGGCCGCGCTCGAGGCCGCCGCGGAGCGCCGGATGAGCCCGGAGGCCTGGGCGTACGTCGCCGGCGGCGCCGGCCAGCACCGCACGGTGCGGGCCAACACCGACGCGTTCGCGCGGCACCGGATCGTGCCGCGGATGCTGGTCGACGTCGGCGAGCGCGACCAGTCCGTCGAGCTGCTCGGCCGCACGCTGCCGTCGCCGCTGCTGCTCGCGCCGATCGGCGTCCTCGAGATGGCGCACCCCGACGCCGAGCACGCCGTCGCCGCGGCCGCCCGCGACCTCGGCCTGCCGATGGTGATCTCCACCCAGGGCTCGGTGCCGATGGAAGAGACCGCCCGGGCGCTCGGCGACACCCCGCGGCTCTACCAGCTCTACTGGAGCAACGACGACACCGTCGTCGACTCGTTCGTACGCCGGGCCGAGGCGATCGGCAGCGACGCGCTGGTCGTCACGCTGGACACCCACCTGCTCGGCTGGCGCACCCGCGACCTCGACCTCGGGTACCTCCCATTCGCCCGCGCCGAGGGCATCGCGCAGTACACCAGCGACCCCTCGTTCCGGGCCCTCGCCGAGGCCCGCGCGCAGCACCCGAGCGGCGAGCCGACCCCGCGGCCGGCCGTCGCCGCGGTGCGGTCGCTGCTCAGCATCGCCCGGCACTACCCCGGCAAGATGCTCGACAACCTGCGCTCGCCGGTGCCGCGCGCCGCGGTCGAGACGTTCCTCGACGTGTTCTCCCGGTCGACGCTGACCTGGGCGAACCTCGCCTACCTCCGCGAGCGCACCAGCATGCCGATCTACCTCAAGGGCATCCAGCGCCCCGACGACGCGCGGCTCGCGATCGAGCACGGCGTCGACGGCATCGTCGTCTCCAACCACGGCGGCCGGCAGGTCGACAACGCCGTCGCCTCCCTCGACGCGCTGCCCGGCGTGGTCGACGCGGTGGCCGGCCGGGTGCCGGTGCTGTTCGACAGCGGCGTCCGCAGCGGCGCCGACGCGTTCGTGGCGCTCGCGCTCGGCGCCCGGGCGGTGCTGGTCGGCCGGCCGTGGGTCTACGGGCTGGCGCTCGCCGGCGCGGACGGCGTGCGCGCGGTGCTGCAGCACGTCCAGGCCGAGCTGGACCTGACCATGGGGCTGGCCGGCGTGACGTCCGTTGACGAGATCACGCGCGACCTGCTGGTGTCGGCGCCGTGACCGAGCTCCGAGACCTGGCGCGGGCCTGCCTGGAGGCCGACGGCGGGCTGCCGCTGCTGACCGACGACGGCCTGCTGCGGGCGCGGCTGCAGACCGGCGAGACCCGGGAGGTCCGCGCCGCGGACGGCACCCTGGTCGCCGCCGCGGCCGTCACGGTCCGCGAGGACGGCGCCGCGACCTCCGGTCTCGTGCACCCCGACCACCGCGGCCGCGGGCACGGGCGGGAGCTGCTCGGCTGGGCGGTCGAGCGCGCCGGCGGCGTACCCCTCACGGTGACGTGCGAGAACGTGAGCCCCGCCGCCGAGCGACTCTACGCCCGCTTCGGTCTCGAGCGGTTCTTCGCCGAGCAGGTGATGCGGCACCCGCTCGGGTCGGTCCCGAAGGTCGCGGCCCCCGAGGGCGTGACGCTGGTGCCGGTCGCGGACGCGAGCCTGGCCGACCTGTTCGCGGCGTACGTCGGGTCGTTCGGCGACCGCCCGGGCTTCCCCGACCCGACCGAGGAGCAGTGGCTCGAGGAGCTCGACGAGGACGACGAGTGGCGCCGCGACGTCTCCGCGGTGGCGCTCGACGACCGCGGCGAGCCGGTCGGCTTCGTCAACGTGCTGGGCAGCTGGATCGACCAGGTCGGCGTCGTCCCCGCCTGGCGCGGCCGCGGCCTCGGCGCGCACCTCGTCGTCCGCGCGCTGCGCGCCCTGGACGCGCACCCCGGGGGAGCCTGGCTGACCGTCAACCTCGACAACCCCGCCGGCGACCTCTACGCGTCGCTCGGCTTCGAGCGGTACGGCGTGCGCGGACGGTGGCGCTGAGGATGGGGACCGGTCACACGCACGGCGCGCACCGGGCGGGCGGGCGCGACGAGTCGGTC
The DNA here is from genome assembly GCF_039526625.1 of Nocardioides aquiterrae. Taxonomy (NCBI): domain Bacteria; kingdom Bacillati; phylum Actinomycetota; class Actinomycetes; order Propionibacteriales; family Nocardioidaceae; genus Nocardioides; species Nocardioides aquiterrae. Next base: position 10,201 of record NZ_BAAAJE010000001.1, on the reverse strand, counting down.
GAGGTCGCCCGCCGGCCGCGGCTGCTGCTGCTCGCGGCGCTCGCGCTCGCCGGGCTCGCCACCGTCGCCGCCGTGCTGACGCTCTGGCCGGACGGCGCCGAGGTCGACCAGGTCAGGAGCAAGGTCAGCTTCGCGGCGCCCGGGGTGACGTTCCCGGACGCGACCGTCGACGAGGTGCACGCCAAGGGCACGCTCGAGGTCACCGTGGAGGAGGGCCCGGGCAAGGGCGACCACGCGACGGTCCAGGTCTCCCCGCAGGTCGTCGACACCGTCGAGGCCGGCGACACGGTCCGGCTGCAGCGCACGCCCGCGGCCGACGGCGGGGACGTGCAGTACGGCTACTTCGGCACGGTCCGCTCGGTGCCGCTGCTCGTCCTGACCCTGGTGTTCGCGGCGCTGGTCCTGCTGGTCGCCCGCTGGCGGGGCTTCTTCGCGCTGCTGGGCCTGGCCTTCAGCGGGTTCGTGATCTGGACCTTCATGCTGCCCGCCCTGCTCACCGGCGCGAACGGCCTGGCGGTCGGGCTGGCCGGGTCGGCGCTGATCATGTTCGTCGTCCTCTACACGACCCACGGCCTCTCGATCCGGACGTCGGCCGCGCTGGCCGGCACCCTCGCCGGCGTGCTGGTCACCGCGGGCCTGGGCGTGCTGGCGACCTCCGCGACGCGGGCGACCGGCGTCACCGACGAGGCCGGCCCGATCCTCCAGTCGCTGGTCGGCGGCCTCGACTTCCACGGCCTGTTCGCGTGCGCGATCGTGGTGGCCGGTCTCGGCGTCCTCAACGACGTGACGATCACCCAGGCGTCGTCCGTGTGGGAGATCCGGGGTGCGGCGCCGGCGATGAGCCGCGCACAGGTCTTCGCCAGCGGCATGCGGATCGGCCGCGACCACATCGCGTCGACGATCTACACGATCGTGTTCGCGTACGCCGGCACCGCGCTCGCCGTCCTGCTCGTCCTCCAGCTCTACGGGCTGCCGTTCTCCGACCTGCTCACCACCGAGGAGATCACCGAGGAGCTGGTGCGCACCCTGGCCAGCAGCATCGGGCTGGTCCTCGCGGTGCCGCTGACGACCGGCATCGCCGCGCTCGTCGTCCCCGGTGCCTTGTCGGAATAAAGGTCCTTTATAGTCATCTGCATGACGCTGACCGACCGCGAGCGGGAGATCGTCGCATTGCTGCGCCGCGATCCGCTGATCGGCTCGGCCGCGATCGCCGACGCGCTCGGCACCACGCGCGCCGCGGTGAACGTGCACCTGTCGAACCTCGGCAAGAAGGGCGTGATCCTCGGCCGCGGCTACGTCCTGAGCGAGGAGCCGTCGGTCGTGGTCGTCGGCGGCGCCAACATGGACGTCAAGGCGCGCAGCACGCGTGCCGCCGTGCCGGCCACCAGCAACCCCGGCACCGGGTCGATGGCGGCCGGCGGGGTCGGCCGCAACATCGCCGAGAACCTCGCCCGGCTCGGCACCCGCACCCACCTGGTCGCGGCGATCGGCAGCGACGGACTCGGCGACCAGGTGCTCGCCGCGACGTCCGGCGCCGGCGTGCACGTCGAGCACGTACGCCGGTCCGCGCGCGCGACCGGCACCTACACGGCCGTCCTCGACGCGGACGGCGAGCTCGTCGTCGCGGTCTCCGACATGGCCGCCACCGACGAGCTGTCGCCGGAGCAGGTCGGCGCGGCGCGCGACCTGGTCGCGGCCGCGGCACTGGTCGTGCTCGACGGCAACCTCGCCGTCGACACGCTCGGCTACGCGATCGACCTCGCCGCGGGGCACGGCACCCGGGTGGTGCTCGAGCCGGTCAGCGTCCCGAAGGCGGCCGCGCGGGCCCACCTCCTGCGCCCCGAGCGGCCGCTGTACGCCGTCACGCCCAACCGCGACGAGCTCGGCGCGCTCACCGACCTGCCCGTCCGCACCGTCCGCCAGGTCGAGCGGGCCGCGCGGTCGCTGCACGACCGCGGCGTCGAGCTGGTCTGGGTCCGGCTGGGTGCCGAAGGCTCGCTGCTCAGCACCCGCGACGGCGCCACCCGGCTGGCCGCGGTCGCGGCGGAGGTCGCCGACGTCACCGGCGCCGGCGACGCCATGCTCGCCGGGTTCTGCCACGCGCTGCTCACCGGCGCCGACGAGCAGCACGCCGCGGCGTACGGCCACGCGGCCGCGGCGCTCACGATCGCCAGCCCGCACACGGTCCGACCCGACCTCACCGACCGACTCGTCAGGAGCCTGCTGTGACCCACCCCCTGTTGACGCTCACCGACGAGGTCGCCACCGCGCTGCGCGACGGTACGCCGGTGGTGGCGCTGGAGAGCACGATCATCAGCCACGGCATGCCGTACCCGCAGAACGTGGCGATGGCGACCGAGGTCGAGGGGATCATCCGCGAGCACGGCGCGGTGCCGGCGACGATCGCGGTGCTCGGCGGCCGGCCCCGGATCGGGCTCTCCGCCGACGACCTCGAGCTGCTCGCCAGCCACGGCGACGTCACCAAGGTCAGCGTCCGCGACCTGCCGCTGGTGCTCGCCCGCGGCACCCACGGCGCCACCACGGTCGCCGCGACCATGCGGCTGGCGGCGCTGGCCGGCATCCGGGTGTTCGTGACCGGCGGCCTCGGCGGCGTGCACCGCGGCGCGCAGCAGACCTTCGACGTCTCCGCCGACCTCACCGAGCTCGGGCGGACGAACGTCGCGGTCGTCTCGGCCGGCGTGAAGTCGATCCTCGACATCGGCCTCACCCTCGAGACGCTGGAGACCCTCGGCGTGCCGGTGCTCGTGGTCGGGAGCGACGAGTTCCCGTCGTTCTACTCCCGGTCCAGCGGGCACGCCGCCCCGAACCGGGTCGAGACCGCGGCCGAGGTCGCCGCGGTGATGGACGCGAAGTGGCGGCTCGGCCTCGACGGCGGGCTGGTCGTCGCGAACCCGATCCCGGAGGCGGACGAGATCCCCGCCGACGAGATCGGCGGCATCATCGAGCAGGCGCTGGCCGACATGGACCGGCTCGGCATCCACGGCAAGGACGCGACGCCGTACCTCCTCGGCCGGATCGTCGAGATCACCGGGGGCGCCTCGCTGACCGCCAACATCGCGCTGGTCCGCCACAACGCCCGCCTCGGGGCCGCCATTGCGCGGGAGTTCGCCCGACCATCCCGGTGACGCCACCGGCCGTTCACCGGCCGGGCCCACGGTGAGGGCATGCGCGTCGCGATCGTGACCGAGTCCTTCCTGCCGCAGGTCAACGGCGTCTCCAACACGGTGCGCCACGTCGTCGAGGAGCTCACCGGCACCGGCCACGAGGCCGTGGTCGTCGCCCCCGGCCCCGGGCCGAACCACTACCGCGGGGTCCCGGTCGTCCGGGTCCGCTCGGTCGGGCTGCCGGGCTACCGGTCGTTCCCGGTCGGGCTTCCGGACGGCGCCCTCTCCCGCACCCTCGACCGCTTCGGCCCCGACCTGGTGCACCTCGCCTCGCCGATCGCCCTCGGCGCGGTCGGCCTGCGGGCCGCCCGGAGGCACGCGCTGCCCACGGTCGCGGTCTACCAGACCGACGTCTCCGGCTTCGCCCGCCGGTACGGCGCCGGCGCGGACCTGGTCGCGGACCAGGTCGTCGACCGCTGGGTCGGACACCTGCACCGTCGCGTGACCCGCACGCTGGTGCCGTCGTCGGCGTCACTCGACCAGGTCGCCGCCCTCGGCGTACCGAACCTGCACCTCTGGCGGCGCGGCATCGACCTGGACCTGTTCAGCCCGGGCCGTCGCTGCCCGGCGCTGAACACGCACTGGACCTGCGGGCGCAAGGTCGCGGTGGGGTACGTCGGCCGGCTCGCCCACGAGAAGCAGGTGGAACGGCTCGCGGTGCTGGCCGACCTGCCGCACGTGCAGCTGGTCGTGATCGGCGACGGCCCGGCCCGCGCCGAGCTCGAGCGGCGGCTCCCGACGGCCGTCTTCACGGGCCTGCTGCGCGGGCACCAGCTGGCGCGGGCGTTCGCCTCGCTCGACGTGTTCGTGCACACCGGCGACGCCGAGACCTTCTGCCAGACGGTCCAGGAGGCGCAGGCCGGCGGCGTCGCGGTGGTCGCGCCCGCCTCGGGCGGCCCGCTCGACCTGGTCGACCACGGCCGCACCGGGCTGCTGTTCGACCCCACCGACCTCGCGACGCTCCGCGAGCAGGTGGCGGCCCTCGCCGCCGACCCCGACCTCCGCGCCACCCTCGCCGCGAACGGCTGCACGGCCGTCGCGCAGCGCGGCTGGGCGGGCGTCGTGGCCGAGCTGGTCGACGTGCACTACCGCGCCGTCACCGCGGCCGCGTGAGCCGCGCCCCTCCGGCTCCACCGCGCGGTGGCGAGGAACGGCAGCGCCCAGAAGAGGTACCACGCGTGCACCGCCGGGCTCAGCACCACGAGGGCCGTCGTCACCCGTGCCACGGCACACACGGCGTACGCCGGCTCGCCGGTCCGGCCGCGCAGCGCCACCCACCCGGCGTACCCGAGCGCGACCGCCAGGCCGAGGGCGCGCAGCGCGCCGACCTGGCCGACCAGCTCGCCGAGCTGGGTGGTGACCGAGAGCGGGGTGCGGACCTGGCCGGGCGTACCCAGCGCGTGCACCCACCCGATCCCGACGCCGACCGCGATGCCGGTGGCCACGACGACCGCGACTGCGAGCAGCGCCACGGAGGTCAGCCGCCGCAGCCGGGGGAGCAGGCCGGCCAGGGGTGCCAGCGAGACCAGCGCGACCCCGATCGCGACCGCGCCGCCGGGGATCTTGACGGCCGCCGCGGCGCCCGCGAGCGCGGCCCCGGCGACCCACCGCCCGTCGAGCGCGGCGGCCAGGGCCGCGGCCATCAGCGCCGCCATCACCAGGTCGTTGTGCACCCCGCCCACGCCGTGCACGATCGTGAGCGGGCTGGCCAGGACCACCGCCGCGGCCCGGGCCGGGTCGGTCCCCGCGGCACGGGCCAGCCGCGGGACCGCCCAGGCCAGCAGCGCGAGGCCCAGCAGCGCGAGCACCCGGTAGCCGACGACCAGCAGCCACGGGTCGTCGGTGAGGCCGGCGACCAGCGAGCCCCAGCCGAGCGGGACGGGACCGTACGGCGCCGGGGACCACATCCAGAGCGGGTCGACGCCCTCGCGCAGCGGGCCCTCGAAGATGCTCGGCGTCCAGACGTACGGCGACAGGCCGAGGTGGGTCAGCACGCCCTGTGCGGCGTAGCTCCAGCCGTCCCGGCTGAACAGCGGTGGCGCGAGCAGCAGCGGCAGCGACCAGGCGGCGGTCGCGAGGTGCACCGACCGAGGGTCGGCCAGGAGCCCCAGCCAGGCCACCGCGAGCAGCGCCACGCCCGTGGTCGTGAGGACCAGGCCGACGGTGTGGCCCTCGGGCGAGGACCGCAGCGGTTCGAGCAGCGGGAAGGTCGCCACCGGGCTCGACCACGGCAGGACCCCCGTGACCAGGCCGCCCAGCGCGACGAGCAGGGAGCCGAGCAGGCCGCGAGCGATCACGGGCCGACGCTAGGGATCGTGCGCGGACGCGGGCCGACGCCGGATTGAACAGTCGACGTACACCCGGAGGTCACCGCCCGGTCGGGTCGTCGTGGTGCCGTGGCGCCATGAACCGCCACCTCCGACGGCTCCTCACCACGGCCGGCGTCGCCGCCACGGCCGTGACCGTCTCCCGCTACGGGCTGCGCCGGCAGGCCGCGATCGCCCGCGCCGCGATCGGCAAGCCGCTCGGCGAGGAGGCGCACCGGGCGGACCGCACCTGGAAGAAGAAGTACGGCGACCCGGTCGACCTGCTGCTGCTCGGCGACTCGATCGCCGCCGGGCTGGGCGCGGAACGGCCGAAGGACACCCTCGGCGGCCAGCTCGCCCGCCGGCTCGCGAAGGCCACCCACCGCGCCGTCCGGCTGCGCACCGCCGCGGTCGTCGGGGCGGAGACCTCCGACCTCGCGGACCAGCTGGCCACGCTCCCGGCCGGCTACGTCCCGGACGTGGCCGTGGTCGTCGTCGGCGGCAACGACATCACCCACCGGGTGCGGGTCGCGGACTCGCGCCGCGACCTGGGCGCGGCGGTCCGGGCGCTCCGCGAGAGCGGCGCCGAGGTCGTGGTCGGCACCTGCCCGGACCTCGGCGCGCTCCGCCCCCTCCCGCAGCCGCTGCGCACCCTCGGCTCCCGGGCGTCGCGCCAGCTCGCCGCCGCGCAGCGCGAGGTCGCCACCGAGCACGGCGGGTACGCCGTCGCGCTGGCCGAGGTGGTGGGGCCGTTCTTCATCACCCAGCCCGACGAGATGTTCGCGCTCGACCGGTTCCACCCCTCCGGCGCCGGCTACCGGCGGACGGCGAAGGCGATGCTGCCCAGCGTGCTGCTCGCGCTGGGGCACGCGGCGTCGGTGCCGTTCGGGCACACGCCCCCGGTCTGGACCGCGGTATCGGGGAGCGACCCCGGCGTACCTGGGTGACGTGCCGAACCGACCCCCGCCCCCGCCCCGCCCGCCCCGATCGCACCGGCCGAACGGCCGTCCCGACCGCGCCGTCGCGGCCGCCCGCAGCGCGCGGACGGCGCTCCAGCGGGCCGGGTGCTAGACAAATCTGCGTTTTTGTCTCATGGTCGTGTCGTGTTCCGACTCGCGACCCCCGAGACCTGGCCGAACCCCTGGCCGATGTACGCCGACCTGCGCGACCACGACCCGGCCCACCACGTCGAGCGGCCCGGCGGCCGCGACTACTGGGTGCTGTCGCGGCACGCGGACGTGCTCGCGGCGGCGGTCGACACCGCGACGTACTCCTCCGCGCAGGGCCTCTCCGTCGAGTACGACGAGCTCGACTCCCTCGGCCTCGCCGACAACCCGCCGATGGTGATGCTCGACCCGCCGGACCACACGGCGTTCCGCCGGCTGGTCGCGCGCGGGTTCACGCCGCGGCAGGTCGGCACGCTGGAGCCGGTGGTGCGCGCGTTCGTCGCCGAGCGGGTGGAGCGGCTGCGGGACGAGGGCGGAGGCGACATCGTCGAGGCGCTCTTCAAGCCGCTGCCGAGCCGGGTCGTCGCGCACTACCTCGGCGTGCCGGACGACGGCCGCGACCGGTTCGATGGCTGGACCGACGCGATCGTGTCCGCGAGCTCGGCCGGGGACATCACCGGCGCCACCACGGCGCTCGGCGAGATGATGGGCTACTTCGCCGAGCTCATCGAGCGGCGCCGCGCGGAGCCCGGCGACGACACCGTCTCGCACCTGGTCGCGGCCGGCGTCGGCGACGACGACCGCGGGCTGCTGTCGATCCTCGCCTACGTGTTCACGGTCGTCACCGGTGGCAACGACACGACCACCGGGATGCTGGGCGGCTCCGTGCAGCTGCTCGAGGCGGACCGCGACCAGCGCCAGGTCCTGCTCGACGACCCGGGTCTCGTCAAGGACGCGGTCGAGGAGCTGCTCCGCCTGACCTCGCCGGTGCAGGGGCTGGGGCGGCTGGTGACCCGCGACGTCACCCTGCACGGGCGGACCATCCCCGCCGGCCGCAGGGTCCTGCTCCTGTACGGCGCCGCGAACCGGGACCCGCGCCGCTACGGACCGGACGCCGAGTCGCTCGACGTCCGCCGGCGTCCCACCCAGATCCTGACCTTCGGCCAGGGCAGCCACCACTGCCTGGGCGCGGCCGCCGCGCGGCTGCAGGCGCGGGTCGCGCTCGAGGAGCTGCTGGCCCGGTGCCCCGACTTCACCGTCGACCTCGAGGGCGTGCGGTGGGCGCCGGGGCCGTACGTGCGGCGGCCGGCGACCGTGCCGTTCCGGGTCGCGGCATGATCACTCCATGAGTCCCGAGCGGATCCTGGACGCGGCGGCCGCGCTCTTCGCCGAGCGCGGCGTGAACGCCGTCGGCATGGGCGAGGTCGCCCGCGCCGCCGGCTGCTCGCGGGCGACGCTCTACCGCTACTTCCCGGACCGGCATGCGCTGCACGTCGCCTTCGTGCACCGCGAGGCCCGGCGGATCGGCGCCCTGGTCCCGCGGGACGACCTGGCCTCGGCGGTGCTCGCGGCCGTGCGCGAGGTCCGCGCCCGGCCCGAGCTGCTCGCGTGGTTCTCCGCCGCCGACGCGGGCACCACCGCCGCGCTCGCCCAGTCCAGCGAGGTGGTCGAGGCGCTCGGGCTGACGATGGTCGGCGACGAGCCGGCCGCGCGGTGGCTGGTGCGGGTGATCGTGTCGCTGCTGATCGTGCCGGGCCGCGACGAGGCGGAGGAGCGGGAGCTGGTCGAGCGGTTCGTGGTGCCCGGGCTGGTGTCCCGGTAGGGCAGTCTTGGCCCGTGCACTTCGTCGGGATCGACCTCGCCTGGGGCGAGCGCCAGCGGACCGGGCTCGCGGTCCTGGACGACCAGGGCCGGCTGGTGCACCTCTCCAGCGTCCACACCGACGAGGAGATCCGCGACGCGCTCGCGCCGTACGACGGGCCGATGCTGGCCGGCATCGACGCCCCGCTGGTCGTCACGAACCCGACCGGGTCGCGGATCGCCGAGCAGGAGCTGAACCGCGACTTCCGCGCGTTCGAGGCGGGCGCACACCCGTCGAACACGGGCAAGCCGGAGTTCGCGAACGGCACCCGCGGCGCCCGCCTCTGCCGGCTGCTGCGACTGGACATGGACCCGCGGTCGGGGCGTGAGCGGCGCGCGATCGAGGTCTACCCGCACCCCGCGACCGTGGTGCTGTTCGGGCTGCGCAAGACCCTGAAGTACAAGGACAAGCGCGGCCGCACGCTCGACACGATGAAGGCCGAGCTGCTCCAGCTGATGGACCACCTCGAGCGGGTCGTGCCGCCCAACCGCACCTGGCAGGCGCTGCGCGCGGACGTCGAGGGCGCGAGCCGCAAGAGCGAGCTCGGCCGCGCCGAGGACCAGGTGGACGCCGTGGTCTGCGCGTACGTCGCGCTGTTCGCCGAGCGGTGGCCGGAGCGGGTCACGACGTACGGCGACTTCGAGCGCGGCTACATCGTCACCCCCACGCTGCACGACGCACACACCGTGATCCGCGAGGCGGTCGAGGAGTACGCGCGGCTCCAGCCGGGGCTGGTCACGGTCGCCGAGGACTACGTCGGGCTGGTGACGTCGGTCCTCGACGAGGCCGGCATCAACTACCTGAGCGTCACCGGCCGTGCGAAGAGCGTCTCGTCGTTCGCCACCAAGGCGGCCCGGACCATCGACGGGCTCCCGGCGTACTCCGACCCGCTGCGCGAGATCACCGACCAGGTCGGCGTCCGCGTCATCACCTACGTGCGCAGCGACGTCGCCACCGTCGCGGACGTGCTCGGTGCGCAGCTGACGATGCTCGACGACCGCGACCTGGGGCAGGAGACCGCGAGCGAGGGCCGGTTCGGGTACGCCAGCCGGCACCTGCTGGTGTCGGACTCGGACGGCCGGGTGGCGCAGGTGCAGGTGCGCACCGTGCTCCAGCACGCCTGGGCGGAGTTCGAGCACGACATCCGCTACAAGGGCACGGTGCCCGCCGAGCACGCCCGCGACTTCGACCGCCGCTTCACGCTCGCCGCCGGGCTGCTCGAGCTCGCCGACCAGGAGTTCACCACGATCCGCGAGCGCCTCCGCGGCGCCTCGGTCTCCGAGCCGTCCACCGACGGCATCACGCCGCGGGAGCTCGCGGCGTACCTCGCCGGCCAGTACCCCGACGCGGAGTGGTCCCGCCCCGACCACTACGCCTGGATCGCGTCCCTGCTCCCCGAGCTCGGCCTGACCACGCTGGCCGAGCTCGGCGACGTGCTGTCCGGTGTCGACGGCGCCTCTCTCGTCGCCCGGATGGACTACCGGTACCCGCCGGGCGCCGTGCGGCGCCTCGACGACGCGCTCCTCGCGGCCTTCGGTTCCCAGTACGTCGACCTGCCGGGCAATGCGCACCGGCGGGGGCTGCTGCGGACGCGGCTGGAGCGGATGACGGGATAGGCGCCACCGACCTCAACGATGGTTGAGGAGGTTGCGCAGCAACCGTCTCGAAACCATTCCGTTGGTCCAGCTTGTCGAGACCCCGTTCGGCGGACGGGCGCGGTCGACTGTCAGCACCTCGCGGTCCTTGGGGGTTGCGGCCGGCGCCCGGGTCACCGTTGGTCGAGCTTGTCGAGACCCGGGACGGCGGACGCGGAGCTGTCGACTGGCAGCAGCTCTCGGCCGGGTCCGTGGTTGCGGTCGACATGGCAGCGAACGGGGACGGCGGGTGGGTGGTTGCGGCCGG